>NZ_VFWL01000010.1:0-262570 GCF_006442495.1 Mesorhizobium sp. B2-1-3 | reverse complement strand
CCAGCCTCCATCCGCTGGCGATAAAACCGGACAACTCACGTGCTACCTAATCCGGACAACTCATCTGCTTACGACAGGCGGGTGAGCCAAGAATTGACATGGCCGTTTAAATAGCTTACAAGACCTTTGTCGATATTTGTTGACTGACTTTTGTTATCCGCGCTTTGCAGCGCGCCTTTGACGAACTTCCCACATCAAAAATCGAGACAAACGACGTTGTGCATCCGCATGACGGCGAACGAGTATTTGCCATGGAAAGGGTTCGTCATGAGCACCGGCACAGTTAAATGGTTCAACGCCACCAAAGGTTTTGGTTTTATTCAGCCTGACGACGGCTCTGCCGACGTTTTCGTCCACATCTCGGCCGTAGAGCGCGCCGGCATGCGTGACATCGTCGAGGGCCAGAAGCTCGGCTACGAGATGGTCCGCGACAACAAGTCCGGCAAGATGTCGGCCGACCAGTTGAAGGCGGCCTGAAAAAGGATTCAGCCTTCCCGGTGACCACGGATGTACTGGCACTGGTGAATGGCGAATTCGGGCGCATGGCGGCGGAAACCTGAGTTTTCGCACGCTGCGTGCCGGAGCGTCCTGTGCATCCACTGGATGCGCGACGCTCTCATGGAAGGTCAGGCGGTGCCTGGCCTTTTTCACTTTGTGGGTCTCGCCGCCGAAAATGCGCTGCGCGTCGGCCTGAACGTGCTAAGGGACGCTCCAGCAAGTTGAATCCGCCGCCCCAATGCTTTTGTGCGTGGGTCCTGACTGAAGACCGGTCTTGCCCTATCGGCACGAGACTCCTGACAGGAGAAAGATTTTGACCGCCAATTCGAAAACAGCTGCTGATCAGGCAGTGCCCTTGTTCAGCAAGACGCAAACCCAGTCGATGTCGCTCAACCGCATCATTTCCGAACGCGATGCCCTTACCCAGGCGCGTGAAGCCAAGACCGCGCGTTTGCGCGAACTGCGCCTGGAAAAAGAGGCAGATGAAATGGCTGCGGCGGCCGCACAGGCGGCGTTGCCGAAACGGGCCGGAAGACGCTGATGGCGACGAAGCGTGTGCCGGCGACACCAATCGCCGCTGATGCGACCATCGCCGATATGGTCGAAACATTGGACAAGCCAGTCGAATATGTCCGGCGTGTGCTGGAAAAACTCGAACGCTGCAAGCGCGTCCATGGCGATGCACAGGTGCGCGTCGGCGTGCGGGGCCGCGCCGAGTGCCCGAACTATTTGATCGAATATGTCCGCCAAGACGCCAAGACCCGCGAGCCGGTGACCCATCAGGACGCCGCCTACAGCGGCAGCACGCATCGCGAACTGGCGCCGCATCACATCGCGGAGGCGAGGAACTGGTCGCCTGAGGAAATGAACATAACGGCGGTTTCGGCCCTGATCGGCCGTTTGCGCAGTCCGCGCGCACCATCGCGCTTCGCCGACGAGGACTGAGATGGCCATAAAATTCTCCGCCAAGGACCAACCGCCGGCGCCCGCCGCCGCTGCAAAGCCAGTCAAGCCGGCTGCCGCGCCGAAGGCCGATGCAGCTGCCGAGGCCGCGACCGATCTATTCAAGTCTCCGGCCGAGGCGCCGTCGCGCAAGGCAGGCAAGAAGAAATAGCGCCTTGCCGCAAGACGCCGACCGCAATCCTGCTGCGCAGGGGCTGTTCAACCCGGTGGCCGCAGCCAGCCTTTCATCGTCGCAACGAGGCACCGTCCCGGCATTTGATTGCCAGAGCTGCGGCGCCTGTTGCTCCTACTCGGCCGAGTGGCCGCGCTTTTCCACCGAGGACGACGCGCACCTCGACCGTATCCCGGACAAGTATGTCGCGACCGATCTGTCGGGTATGCGTTGCGAGGGCCCGCGCTGTTCGGCCCTCTGTGGCGAAGTGGGCAAGGCAACCGCTTGCGGCATCTACGAGCTGCGCCCGGATGTCTGCCGCGCCTGCATGCCCGGCGACGAGGATTGCCTGATGGCGCGTCGGGCGCACGGGCTGCCTGTCCTCTGATCTGACGGCGCCGCGGCTTGTGCGCGGGGATTTCGCTGCTACGCTGCCCGCCGGGCAGCACAGCGGAGAACCAAATCGTGAGCATCGAATTCTTGTTGACGTCGCTGATCGTGGTGGCTTCGCCCGGCACCGGCGTCCTCTACACGCTGAGCGCCGGGCTTTCCCGCGGCGCCCGCGCCTCAATCGTCGCCGCTTTCGGCTGCACGCTCGGCATCATCCCGCATATGGCTGCCGCCATCACCGGCCTCGCCGCGCTCCTGCACACCAGCGCGGTCGCCTTCGAGACGCTGAAATATCTGGGCGTCGCCTACCTCCTTTACATGGCCTGGAACACGCTGAAGGAGAGGGGTGGTCTGAACGTCGAGGACAATGTCGCGCCGCGCTCCACCGGCAAGGTGATTGCGAGAGGCATCCTCGTCAATGTGCTCAACCCGAAGCTGTCGATCTTCTTCTTTGCCTTCCTGCCGCAGTTCGTCAGCACGACCGAGCCGCACGCGCTGTCGAAGATGCTGGAACTGAGCAGCGTCTTCATGCTTTTGACCTTCGTCATCTTCGTCGGCTATGGCATCTTCGCCGCCTCGATCCGCAGCCATGTCGCGTCGCGGCCGAGGGTGCTGACCTGGATGCGCCGCACGTTCGCCGGCGCTTTCGTCATGCTCGGCGCCAAGCTTGCGCTGGCGGACAGGTAGAATTCGTTCGCCTCGCCTTGGCACGAAATCGATGCCGAACAATGAGAAGGCGAGCCTTGGCCCGCCTTCTTTTGTTCTTCAACTCCGGACTAGCCGGCAATCATTTGTTCGCGCCGCCGAGCGCCTTCAATTTTTCGCAGAACGGGGCATACGGCTTGCTCATCGCCGCATCCTGACATTCCTTCATCATCATGGCTTGGTCGTCCTTGGACATTTTTGCCCAGGCGGCTTTCATCTCGGCGTCGGATTTCATCGTCTTCATGCTCGCATCGGTGAAGAACGGTTCCATCATCTTGGGCGAGTCGAGCGCTCCGGCAAGTGCCGTGCCGCTGAGAACGGTCAACGCGAGTGCTCCAAAGCAGGCGGTTCTGATGTTCATGACATTAGTCCTCCCTATGGTCTTTCTCGATCGTCGAATGGCGGTCGGACTCTATTCCTAGCACAAACCGATGTGTATTAGGAGTAACTCATATGGTGAAGCCGGCCTATCCCTTGACGTAGCCCATCGCCTCGACGATCCGCCCGCCCTCGACGCGCATCAGATTGACGCCGCGCAGCGAATTGCCGTCCGCCATCCAGTAGCGCCAGCGGATCGTCGCCCGCTCGCCGGCGACGAAGGTCTCCTCGATGTCGAAGCGCGTGCCGGGCTGGGTCGCGATCGCCGTCCATAGCCCGACGCAGGCCGCCTTGCCGGCATGGCGCGCACCGTCCGGTGCCGGCACGGTGTTTTCAATCACGCAGTCCTCGCCCACCAACTCGGCAAGCGCCGACGGATCGTGCAACTGGAACACATCGTTGAAGCGCCGCATGATCTCGGCTGTCCGCCGCGACTCTGGATGACCGTCCATGATGCTGCTCATCTCGTACTTCTCCTGATTCATTATTGCGCGGCGGTACCCACGAGGGTCGCCTTGAGGTTGATCTGGGCCACGCCGGCCAGCGCGCGCGAAACGAGACAGCTCGCCTTGGCGGACTGGGCAAGGCGCTCGAACTGGTCTTCGGCGAGCCCCGTGACCTCCACCGCCGTTTCAAGGTCGATGCGGGTGATGGTCGGCCCGGCCTCGGTCGCTCCGAGGTGCACCCTGGCGATGGTGCGGATGTCCCGGGGAACATGACCTCCCTGGCCAAGGATGAAGGTCAGCGCCATCGAGAAACAGCCGGCATGCGCGGCCGCGATCAGTTCTTCCGGGTTGGTGCCGGGGCCGTTCTCGAAACGCGACGGAAAGGAATAGGCGCCTTCGAACACACCGCTGCCGAGCCGCAGCCGGCCTGAACCTTTCCTCAGCGTGCCTTGCCACTCGGCCGAAGCTTCACGAATTTTCATTGCTGTTCTCCCTTCAGGTTCGATCGATATTGAAAGATCAGGCTCCGTCGATGACGACCTTCCCGAACACGTCGCATTGCTGGAAATAGCGGTAGGCGTCGCGGGCCTCGGCGAAGGGGAAGACCTTGTCGATGACCGGTCTCAACCGGTGCGCCGAGACGGCGTTGAGCATCGTTTCGAGGTTTGCGCGGCTGCCGACGAACAGACGGCCGATTGTGACGAGGCTGCGCTGATAGACGGCGCCCGGGATCTGCACCGTTGCGCCCTTCGCATCCTGAATGGTGAGCAGCACGATGCGCCCGTAAAGCGCGCTGGCGATCAGCGACTGCGCGAAGGTCGGCGGGCCGCCGGTTTCGACGGCAAGGTCGATACCGCCGGTCTCGCCACGCACCATCGCCCCCCATTCCGGCATGTCGGTCGAGGAGACGACGAGGTCGGCCCCCATCGCGCGCAGCTTGCCAACCTTCTCGGCGCGAGAGGTGACGGCGACGACGCGGCAGCCGAGCAGCTTGGCGAACTGCAACGCGAACAGCGAGACGCCGCCCGAGCCTATGACTAGAACCCATTGGCCGGGCTTGGGAATCTCCGCCCCGGTCAGTGCGTTCCAGGCTGTCAGGCCGGCGCAGCTCAGCGTTGCCGCCTCGCGCCAGTCGAGATGCTCGGGAACTCGCACCGCCCATTGCTCGTCAAGCACGGCGTACTCGCCGAGCATGCCATCCAGCGTGCAGCCGAGCTGGTCGATCAGTCCGGCATTGATGCGGCCATCGATCCAGCGGGCGAAATAGCTGCCGGTGACACGGTCGCCGACGGCAAAGCGTGTGACATCATCGCCGATGGCGACGACCTCGCCGGCGCCGTCGCTGAGCGGAACGATCCCGCGGCGCGGTGTCAGGGGGTAGGTGCCATTGAGGATCATCGTATCGCGTCGGTTGAGCGAGGTGGCGCGCACCCGCACCACGATCTCCTGGGGACTTGGCTCCGGTCGCACCTCTTCCCGCATCACCAGACATTCGGTTCCGCCCAAACCCTCAAGACGATAGCTGCGCATTTCGGCTCTCGATTATATAGACTGATCTACATATTATGTAGACCAGTTGTCATATTTCTGGCAAGGCTTATAAGGATCTCTCCTGACAGAGGTTGACATGGCGAACGATACGAGAGCCCGCATACTCGAAACGACCGGATTGCTGCTCAGGCGGCGCGGCTATCACGGCACTTCGCTCAATGACATACTGAGCGCCAGCGGCGCCCCGCGCGGCTCGCTCTATTTCCACTTTCCCGGTGGCAAGGATCAGCTGGTCGTCGAAGTGACGCGCGCCAGCGTGGCTGAGGTGACTGAGAGGCTTGGCGCCGAGCTGGCGGCGGAAAGCGATCCGGCGGTTGCCGTTCACCACATTTACCAGTCGGTCGCTCGCATGCTGGAGGACAACGAATTCTCGCTCGGCTGCCCGATCGCGCCGGTCGTGCTCGATGCGCCGAACGACGTGCCGGACTTGGAGGAAATCTGCCGCTCCGCTTTCGAGCAGTGGATCGGCCTGCTGCGCCAGGCGTTTGTCAGGGCAGGGGTGGTCGAGCGCCGCGCACGGGCGCTGGCGCTGTTGGTCGAGTCCTCGCTGGAAGGCCTGATGGTGATTGCCCGCGCCACCCGCGATCGCTCATCGATCAACGTCGTGGCCGATGAGGTGGCTACCCTGATCGAGCAGGCAGTCCTCGCCGGCAAGGCGACGCGGCAAGCGGAGAGCACTGCTGTCTGACGCTGGTTCCAACCGACTACGCTGAAGCAAAGCCTGAATGTGCAAAGAAAAGGGCGGCATCGCTGCCGCCCTTTCCGCATGCATAAAGCAGATGGCTGGATTAGAAGTCCATGCCGCCCATACCGCCCATGCCGCCGCCGCCCATGCCGCCAGGCATGCCGCCGCCAGCCGACTCCTTCTTCGGAGCCTCCGCGATCATGGCTTCGGTGGTGACCAGCAGGCCGGCGACCGAGGCCGCGTCCTGGAGAGCCGTACGCACGACCTTGACCGGATCGACGATACCCATGGCGATCATGTCGCCATATTCGCCGGTCTGGGCGTTGTAGCCGAAGGTCGCGCCCTTGTTCTCGAGGATCTTGCCAGCAACGATCGATGCTTCCGCACCGGCGTTGGCAGCGATCTGACGGGCCGGGGCCTGCAGTGCGCGGCGAACGATGTTGATGCCGGCGGCCTGGTCGGAGTTGACGCCGGTGGCCTTGAGGTTGCCCGAAGCGCGCAGCAGGGCCACGCCACCGCCGGCAACGATGCCTTCTTCCACGGCCGCGCGGGTCGCGTTGAGGGCGTCATCGACGCGGTCCTTCTTTTCCTTCACTTCCACTTCGGTCGCACCGCCGACGCGGATAACGGCAACACCGCCGGCGAGCTTGGCCAGACGCTCCTGCAGCTTCTCCTTGTCGTAGTCCGAGGTGGTCTCCTCGATCTGCTGCTTGATCTGGGCAACGCGGCCCTGGATCTCGGCCTTCTTGCCGGCGCCGTCGACGATGGTGGTGTTCTCCTTCGAGATCGACACCTTCTTGGCGCGGCCGAGCATGTTGAGGCCGACATTCTCGAGCTTGATGCCGAGGTCTTCGGAGATGACCTGGCCACCGGTGAGGATGGCGATGTCTTCCAGCATGGCCTTGCGGCGATCACCGAAGCCCGGAGCCTTGACGGCAGCGATCTTCAGGCCACCGCGCAGCTTGTTGACGACCAGCGTGGCCAAGGCCTCGCCTTCGACGTCTTCCGAGATGATGAGCAGCGGCTTGGAGGTCTGCACGACCGCTTCCAGGACCGGCAGCATAGCCTGCAGATTGGAGAGCTTCTTCTCGTGGAGCAGGATGTAGGCGTCCTCGAGATCGGCAACCATCTTATCGGGGTTGGTGACGAAGTAGGGCGAGAGATAGCCGCGGTCGAACTGCATGCCTTCGACGACTTCCAGCTCGGTCTCGGCGGTCTTGGCTTCCTCGACGGTGATGACGCCTTCGTTGCCGACCTTCTGCATCGCTTCCGCGATCATCTTGCCGACCGACTCGTCGCCATTGGCCGAGATGGTGCCGACCTGGGCGACTTCCTCGGAGGTCTTGATCTTCTTGGCGGCCTTGCCGAGAGCTGCGACCACTTCGGTCACGGCCAGGTCGATGCCGCGCTTCAGGTCCATCGGGTTCATGCCGGCGGCAACCGCCTTGTGGCCTTCCTGGACGATCGACTGCGCCAGAACGGTCGCGGTCGTGGTGCCGTCGCCGGCGATGTCGTTGGTCTTCGAAGCGACTTCGCGGACCATCTGCGCGCCCATGTTCTCGAACTTGTCCTCAAGTTCGATTTCCTTGGCGACGGTGACGCCGTCCTTGGTGATGCGCGGTGCGCCGAACGACTTGTCGATGACGACGTTGCGGCCCTTGGGGCCGAGCGTGACCTTCACCGCGTCGGCGAGGATGTTGACGCCGCGCAGCATGCGCTCACGGGCGTCGCGGGAGAATTTTACGTCTTTGGCAGCCATGTTCAACTCCTGGCAGGGGCTCGGATCGAGCCCGAAGATTTAAGATTCAGTTGATGGGAAGGCCGATATTCAGCCGATGATGCCCATGATGTCGGATTCCTTCATGATCAGAAGGTCTTCGCCATTGAGCTTGACTTCGGTGCCCGACCACTTGCCGAACAGGATGCGGTCGCCAGCCTTGACGTCCAGGGGCACGAGCTTGCCAGCTTCGTCGCGGGCGCCGGAGCCGACGGCGATGATCTCGCCTTCCTGCGGCTTTTCCTTCGCCGTGTCGGGGATGATGATCCCGCCGGCGGTCTTGGATTCGGATTCGACCCGGCGTACGACCACGCGGTCATGAAGCGGGCGGAACTTCGACTTTGCCATGTTTTCTTCCTCGATGAGAACGGTGAGAAACAGTTCCTCCGTCCGGCGAAGCCGGACAATCTACAAAGCCCGGCGGTACCGGACCTGTGGTTAGCACTCACCCAGGGCGAGTGCTAACGTGGCGGTGAAATAGGCTGCTGGCTGGCGAGAGTCAAGGCGCGCGCGAGCGGGCAGCGGCGCGAAATTTTGTTTTCCGCGAAAGCCCGCTCGCAGAACGTGCCAGTTGCCGCTGGCCTTTCATGCGAAATGCGCCGGTTCCTCCCGCAATCGACGGCGAAACAAGGCGCGGAGGGGTGCTCCGCCGCTACCGGTCAGAGATCCTGCCGCCCGACACTTCGATACGCAAGAGGTGTTGATGTCACGGGAGAGAGGGGCGCGAAAGCCGCCGCCGAAAACTATAGAAACAGTCTCAGCTGCGTGTGGATGATGGACCTGTAGTCGTCGATCGTGCGCCGGCCTTCCTTCTCGTCCTGCGTCAGTGCCAGCCGCACGACGCCGCCGGCAAGCTGGAAGATTAGGAACACCACGCGCGCGAAGTCTTCGCGCCGGTCGGGCCGCAGCATCGGAGCGACGTGGTCGCAGAACATCTTGGCCTGGTGCCTTGTCTCAGCAATGTCGAGGTTCTGCAGCGCCTTGTCAGCCTGTATCGCGTTCTGCAGATCCTGGATGGCCGGGTCGTCGGCCACGCGCCGGTAATAGTCCTCGATCATGCGGTCCGCGGCAGCCGTCACGTCCTCAAGCCCACTTATTTCGGCGATGATCTCGCCGAAGCGTGCGCGGCTTTCCTCCGAGAAGCGCTCATAGAGCATCGCCAGGATCGCCGATTTGTTGGGGAAATAATGGTAGACGGTGGCGATCGGTCCGCCCGCCAGTGCGCCCACTTCCTTCATCGTCACCGCGTCGATGCCTTTTTCGCCGATCAGCCGCATGGTCGTCGAAAGGATCGCGTCGATGCGTTCGCGGCTCCGCTCCTGCTTGGGCCTGCGCCTCGGCGCCGTCGCCATCCGGCTTGCTTCTGCCATGCGCCCAATCTCTCGCGAGAGCTTCAAAATTCCCGGTTGACAAGAAACATGATCAAGTATCAGTTTCGTAATGCTGACAAGTTGTCAGCTTTTTTATCGCACTGCAAGGACGTTGGGAGGCGCCTCGTGACTGCGACGCAAGCCGTACAAGCGGAAAATGGCGATTGGCTGGTCGGCAACCCGACCGGCGTCGAGCTCGGCTCCGCATTATGGATCGGCTCGGTCGGGCTGCTGATCCTCGGGCTTCAGCCCGTGCTGCTTGGCGCGCTCTACACCGAGGGCCATGTCAGCGGCGATGAACTGGCGCTGGTCGCCACGGCGGAGATGATCGCAATCGCCATCGGTTCAGCCGTGGTGGCGATGCTGCTTTCCGCGCGCAACATGCGCTGGAAAAGCGCCGTCCTTTTGATCCTGCTGGCCCTGGCGAATGTATGGACCGCCCATGCCGCAAGCGCCAATGCGCTGATCGCCGCCCGCGCCATCGCCGGGCTGGCTGAGGGCGGCCTGGTCGCGATCGCCACTGAACTGATCGCCCGTTCGCGCCGGGCGGAGCGCATCGGCGGCTATTTCGTGACGCTGCAGACCCTGGCGCAATGTGCGCTCGCTCTGCTTTTGGCACTCTATGTCATTCCCGAGGCGGGGTCGTCCGGCGGCTTCATCGTGCTTGCCGTCGTCTGCGTCGTCTCGCTGGCGGCCGCTTTCACCGTACCCGGTGACTACGCCGACCTGCCGAAAGGGGAGAACCTGGCCAATGTGCTGACGGTTCCGTCGATCACCGCGCTATTGTCGGTCTTCTGCTACTTCATGTTCTTCGGCGCGATCTGGGCCTTCCTGGAACCGCTCGGTGCGCAATATGGGATTGATAGCTGGACCGTCGGTCTGATCGTCTCGGCCAGCCTGGCGACGCAGGTCCTGGGCGCGATGACGGCGACCGTGTTCGAGGCGCGCATCGATTACCGCATTGCCATTACGGCCATCGGTGCCGTCGCGCTGGTCTCCTCCCTTGTTCTTGCCAGCGCACCTGGCCTGACGACATTCTGGATCGCCGCCTTGGTCATGGGCTTCATCCTGTTGTTCATCGTACCCTATCAGATCCGGCTGGCGATCACGGCCGACGAGACGCGTACCGCCGTGCTGCTGGTGCCGGCCGCACAGCTCTTCGGCTTGGCGATCGGGCCGGTGGCGGCGTCGCTGCTCATCAATGGCAAGGATTTCCGGCCCGTGCCGGAATTCGCCGCGGCAAGCGCGTTTGCCAGCGTGGCCCTGCTTGGCCTGTTCGTGGCCACTATGCGCCGTCGGCGCGTCTGACGGGACGGCTGGATGTCGACGATCACCGCGCGGAACTGGAGCAACTGGTCGGGCTTCGTGCGCGCCGAGCCGAAGCTGATCGCCACTCCAACCGACGCCGGCGAGCTTGCCGATCTGGTGCGCACGGCACCTGGGCCGCTGCGGGTGGCGGGTGCTGGCCACTCCTTCACGGCGCTGGTGGCATCGCAAGGCTCGATCGTTTCCCTGGAGAAGATCGAGGGGCTGGTCTCGCACGACATACAAAGCCATCGCGCGCGGGTGCGGGCAGGGACCCGGCTCGGCCCGCTAATGCACATGCTGCACGGCATCGGCCAGGGCCTGCCAAATATGGGCGACATCGACCGCCAGGCGATCGGCGGCGCGCTGGGCACCGCCACCCATGGTTCCGGGCTGACGCTGGGCGCTTATCACACCCAGTTGGAGACGGTGCAGATCGTGGACGGGCGGGGCGAGTTGCGCGAATTCGATCGGACCCGCGACCAGGATATGATCCATGCGATGGGGGTCGCTCTCGGCGCCTTCGGCATCTTGAGCGAAGTCACGCTGAACAACATCGCGACCTACCGGCTGCGCCGCCGCAAGTGGGTGCTGCCGATCGCCGACATGCTGCGCGATTTCGAGACGATGATGGCCGCGCACCGGTCGGCCGAATTCTACTACATCCCGTTTTCCGGCTACGCGCAGTTCATCGCCAGCGACCTCAGCGACGCGAACCCGACCACCAGGCCTACCGAGCACGACGAGGCCGGCCTGGCGACGCTACGCAAGCTGAGCAGGGCGCTGCGCCGGCTGCCATGGCTGCGCCGCTCCTTGATCCGCGGCGCCGTGAAGAAAGTGCCGGCCGAGGATTATGTGCAGGACTGGCTCAACGTCTATGCCAGCGACCGCCAGACCAAGTTCAACGAGATGGAGTATCATCTGCCTTTCGAGGAGGGGCCGAAGGTGATCACGCAGATCATCGAGCTGACCGAGAAGCACTTTCCGGAAGTTTATTTTCCGATGGAGGTGCGCTCGGTGGCACCCGACATGTTCTGGCTTTCGCCCTTCTACAAGCGTCTGACCTGCTCGATCGCCATTCACCACGATGCCGCCAACGACCCTGAGCCCTTCATGCGGGCGGCCGAGCCGATCTTTCGCAGGCATGGCGGCCGGCCGCATTGGGGCAAGATGCACAGCCTGAAGGCGGCGGATTTCAAAAAGCTCTATCCGCGCTGGGATGATGCGATGGCTGTTCGGCGAGACATCGATCCCGAGAACCGTTTCGTCTCGCCCTACATGGCCGGCCTGTTCGGCATCGGCCAATGAGCGGCTATTTCACCACGCTGTCGGATGCGTTGAGGGCGGCCGGCGTCTTTCAGCCTTGTCTCGTGCTCGACCGCGACCGGCTGGACCGCAACATCGACCTGGTGAAGCAGAGACTGGCGCCCGGCCTTGCCATGCGGCTGGTCGACAAGTCGCTTGCTTGCCTGCCGCTGCTTTCGCACATCGCCGAGGCGCTCGGCACCCATCGCTTCATGACGTTTCATCCGCCGATCACAAGGGCCGTCCTCGACGCTTTTTCCGATGCCGACATGCTCTATGGCAAGCCGATGCCGGTCGGCGCGGCAAGGCAAGCGATTTCAAGCGGCACCGCCGACTGGTCGCGCGTCTGCTGGCTGATCGACAGCGAAGAGAGACTGGCGGAATACGGCGCTCTGGCCGCCGAACTCGACGTCGGGTTGCGCATCGCTTTCGAGATCGATGTCGGGCTGCATCGGGGCGGGTTCGCGGAACCGCGCGCGCTGTCGAAGGCATTGAACGCGCTGCCCGCCCGGCTGCGCTGCGAAGGCGTCATGGCCTACGAGGCGCACGCGCCGCACATTCCCGGTCTGTTCGGCGGTCCCCAAAAGGCGCTGGCAGAGGCGTCGCAGCGGGCCGCGGCATTCATCGCGGCTCTCGGCGAGGACCAGCACCGAACGCTGAACATCGGCGGCTCGAAGACCGCGTTGCTTCATCGTGGCGGCATGGCCAACGAAGTGTCGATCGGGTCGGCCTTCGTGCTGCCCGGGGATTTCGATACGCCCGGCCTCGACGGCTTCCAGCCCGCGGCCTTCATCGCCACGCCTATCCTCAAGGTGGTCGAGCCGATGCTGCCCGGCCCGCCGGCGGTCACCCGCCTGCTGCAGACGATCGGCCGGTTTCCGCGCAAGGGCTGCTATCTCTATGGCGGCAAATGGATGGCCGAACCGGTGTTTCCCGAAGGCATGGAGACCAATGGCCTGCTTGGCCTTTCCTCGAACCAGCAGTTCATGGGCCTGCCCGGCGATGCCACCACCAGGTCAGGCGACTACGCCTTCCTGCGTCCGACGCAAAGCGAGGCGGTGCTGCAGCAGTTCGGATCGATCGCGGTTTTTTCGGGCGGCAGCCTCGTGGACCGCTGGCCCGCGCTGCCGATGGGGTAGGCATGGTGCCTCGTTGCGATGAGGTCAAACCAGACGCTTCGATGCAACAGATCGGCCGTCAACCCAAAGCCACGATGCGCATGCTTGGAACAGTCAGCGAGCCTATCCGCCTCCAGACGGGGTCATCGTTGACCGGCCTTCTCGGCGAGATATCGAGTAGCCAACGCGATTGAATTGGGGATCGGTGTCGATCCTCTATAGTTGGCAATTTGGCGCCTGGAGATTTCCAACTGGAGCGCCATCCCCTCAAGCGAGAATTTCAGCAGATCGTCCATGATATGGCGGAATTCCCGGTTCTCCATACCAATTGAGGGCAGGGTATCGATCCATTCGGCTGACAACTCGATTCCCCCGTCCCACTCGATTGCATTGCCGTCTTCGTTAACCCGCATGGTTCCAAACAGCTCGTCATCGTCGCGAAGCGGAATGAAGTGTCGATGGCTATTCAATACTGGATTCAGGTCAACCGTATTGGAGCGGCCGTCTCGCCAGGTGATGCGCACGCGGCGGCCATCAATCATGGTGACCGAGGCGATCCTGGGGAGCGGATTGCCGACTGTTACGATATCGTCAACCATTGAGGCGGGTCCATTCATTGCGCAACTCCTCTTCATGCGAGTTAGCCCAAGCGATTACGGCATCGAGGTCTTTGCGACGCATTTGGCCACGCAACACGTTCCATGAGCCAATCCTGATCAGGACTTCATACTCACCCTTCAACGCGTGAAAGTGAGGCGGGTTATGGTCATCCGCAAAGACCTGAATCTTGATGCCGTCGAGAACCTTCAAAGTGGGCATGTGGCTGTTCCATCGCGCCAAATTTAATGCAGAGGGTGCACTAAATCAAGCGAAAGTGCACTGGGTGCACCAAAGCGTCGCATTTCATCAGTTGGATCGATATTGCGCGTGACGTAAATCGACGACCCCGGCCCTGCGTTCTCGTCCGCGCGGCCGCCGTTGTCGCTACCGGATTGAGCTCGGACGGTCGCGCCGAACGGCCGGCCTTGGGTAGCGTTTCAGCGGTAGCGCGCCTGGTTCCAGCGGTGGCCAAGCAGCGACAGGATGATGATCAGCCCGTTGAAGAACTGCACATAGAAGCCGCTGAGGCCGGCAGCGACGACGCCGGTCTGGATGAACGCCACCGTCAGCGCGCCGATGGCGCCGCCAAGCACGGTACCGATGCCGCCCCAGGTCGGCGTGCCGCCGACGAACACCGAAGCCAGCACCGGCAACAGATAGCCGTCGCCGGCGGTTGGCCACCAGGTGAAGTTGATCATCGTCGAGAAGGTGCCGCCGATCGCGGCCCCGATGCCGACGAAGACGAACACCTTGACCTTCACCCGCTTGACGTCGATGCCCATCTGCTGGGCGCTGTCGGGATTGTCGCCGACCACCTTCACCTGCGCGCCGAAGCGGTGGCGGTTGTAGAGCAGCGCGGCGAACACGACGAAGGCGAGCGCCCACAGGATCTGTACCGGAATCCCGTAAACCTGGCTGGAGAAGATCGTATAGGTCCAGCTTTGCCCGAGCGTCGGCAGCGCGGTCGACTTGCCTTCGTTGATGATCTGGATCAGCCCGCGCAGCAGGAAGTTCATGCCGAGCGTGGCGATCAGCGACGACAGGCTGCCATAGACGACCAGCACGCCGACCAGGAAGCCGAGCAGCATGCCGGTGGCGAGTGCTGCGACGATGCCGAGGAAGGGATCGTAGCCGGCCTGAACGACCAGCGCGAAAACCCAGGAGGCAAAACCCATCGTCGCCGGAAATGACAGGTCGATTTCGCCAGCGGTGACGACAAAGACCAGCGGCACGACCACGAACAGCGCGACCGGCAGCGTGGTCAGCACGGAGCTGTAAAGAAACCAGGTGGTGAACACCGTCGGATTGGCGATGGTGAAGGCGACCATCATCACCACGAAAACGCCGAGCGTGCCCAGCGCCGCGCGATTGTCGAGAACGAAGCCGCGCAGCAAATGATCCGACGGGTGCTTCCACGCCGCTTCGCCCATTTCGGTATGGGGCGAGGGAGCCTGGCGATTGGGCTCGGCGATGTTGCTCATGGCCTTGTGTCCTCCGCGCGCTGGGCTTCGCCCAAGCCGGGCAGTCCGCCGGGATGTGCGAGGTCTTCCATGAAATTGACGAGCGTGTCGGCCGACTTGATGTCGCGCTTGTCGGCCTGCAGCGCCACAGTGCCACGATCGAGCACGACGAAACGGTCGGCGATGTCGAAGACATGGTGGATGTTGTGGCCGATGAACAGGATCGAGCGCCCGCTCGCCCGCACCTGGCGCACGAAGTGGAAGACCTTGGCGGTTTCGGTCAGCGACAGAGCCGTTGTCGGCTCGTCGAGGATGATCAGGTCGGCCTGCTTGTAGATGGCGCGCGCGATCGCCACGCCCTGGCGCTCGCCGCCGGAAAGCTGGCCGACGACGGACTGCGGCGTGAACACTTTCGAAGTGAAGCCGATCTCGCGCATAAGCCGGCTCGCCTCCCTGATTTCGGTGCCGACCTTCAGCCAGCCGAGGAAGCCGGTGAGTTCGCGTCCCATGAAGATATTGCGCACGATGGTCTGCTGCACGGCCAGCGCCCGGTCCTGGAACACGGTCTCGATGCCGGCGTCGCGCGAGCGCGCCGCGTTCCAGCCGGTGACCGGCTTGCCGCGAACGAGGATCTCGCCACTGGTCGGCTTGACCGCGCCGGCGAGGATCTTGATCAGCGTCGACTTGCCGGCGCCATTGTCGCCGATCAGTCCGACCACCTCGCCGCGGTCGACGCTGAGATTGACCCCGCCAAGCGCGTAAACCTGGCCGTAGGATTTCGTGATGTCGCGCAGTTCGATGATGCGTTCGGCCATCGGGTCCTCGCTTGCTTGTCGCATACCGGCCCTCGCCGGCGGTCCCGCCGGCGGTCCCGCCGGCCGGGCCTGAGCCCCCGGCCGGCGGCTTGGGAGGTCAGCGCAGTGCTTGCTTGGCCAGTTCGGCGACGATCTTGTAATTCTCAGGCGTGACGAAGCCGGCGCCGGTATCGACATTCATCGGTGCCAGCCCCAGCACCACTTGCTGGCAGAGGCTGAGGATCGGCAGATAGCCCTGCATGAACGGCTGCTGGTCGGCGGTCAGTTGCACCCAGCCGCCCTTGAAGGCCTCGACGATCTGCGGGCTGGTGTCGAAGCCGAAATTGAAGATGTCGCCCGGCTTCCGGCCCGCCGCCGTCATATAGGTCTGGACGTTGCCGAGCATCTGTCCGCCGGGGTAGCCAACGGCCTTCACGCCGGGATTGTTGAGCAAGGCGGCGGTGATCACCGGGATCGCCAGATTCGGATCGGCCGCCCATTCGGTGGCGGAATTGATTTGAACGACATCGATGCCGGCCTCTTTCAAGGCGGAGACGGTCCCACGCTCGCGGGCGCCGCGGCTCTCATTCTCGAACGGGCCGATCATGATCGCCTTGTCACCGGCCTTGAGCTTGGCCAGCTTGAAGGCTTCCGCGCCGAGCGCGCGGCCCTGCTGTTCCTGCTGCGCGCCGACATAGCCCCCGCCGAAGGCCGCCACCACCGTCGGCACCGGCACGTTCTGGTACATCATCTTGATGCCGTCCTTATGCGCTTGTTCGGCCAGCGGCATGATGGCGGCGTCGCCGGGGTGGCCCATCATGGCAATACCGTTGGGCTTGACGGCGACCGCCTCGCGCAGCTGCTGGACCATTTTTTCGATGTCCCAGCCTGAGAAGATGTAATCCACTTTCGGTCCGAGATCGGCCGCAGCCTGCTTGGCGCCATTGTAGACAATGGTGCCGAAAGCGTCGCCCTCGGCGCCGCCGACGAAGAAACGGATGTGGACGTCCTTGCACCATTGCGCGTCGAGCGCCTGTGCCGGCAAGGTGGAGATGGCGGCGGCGAGCGCCGTGGCGGTCGCCACCACGGTCGTGCGCAGAAGTGTCGTTCTCTTGGCGATGCTCATGCACGTTCCTCCCTTTTGTCCTCGCGAGCGAGGGTTTCGACATCTGCTTCGGCAATCCCGTCCGGCTCCTCCCGCCGGCCAATCCTCACGTCGGGTTCGGCAGGTAGCTCAGGCCTCCCCTGCATTGCTGGAGGTATTCCAGCGCGCGGACCTGGCCTGTCATTTCAAGATCGTCGCGATAGACCGGGTCGTGCCAACCTTCGATGTCGATGGCGCCCTTGTATCCGGCCAGCCGCAATTCGCTGATCACCCGCGTCCAGTCGCTGTCGCCGAAGCCGGGCGTGCGCATCTGCACGAAGGGCAGGCGGCCGAAGACGCCGTGCTCGCGTATGACATCCCAGCGCACCGTCGCGTCCTTGCCGTGGACATGGAAGATGCGATGCGCCCATTTGCGGATCTGCGGGATCGGGTCGATCAGATAGACCAACTGATGGCAGGGCTCCCATTCCAGACCCAGATTCTCATCCGGCAATTCGTTGAACATCAGTTCCCAGGCGTCCGGATTATGGGCGATGTTCCAGTCGCCGGCGGCCCAGTTGCCATCCATGGCGCAATTCTCGAAGGCGATGCGCACGCCCTTGTCGGCCGCGCGTTTGGCCAATTCGCCCCAGACTTCGCGGTAGCGCGGCAGGCTGTCGGTCAGCGGCTTGCCGCGGATGCGGCCGGTAAAACCGCTGACCAGATTGGTGCCGAACAGATGCGCGCTGTCGATCGCCGTTTCCCAGGCCTTGAGCACGCCGCGGTCGGTGTCGCCGCTCTCGAGTGGATTGCCGAACACGCCGATCGAGCTGACGCTGACATCGGCATCGCCGATCGCGTCGCGGATCTCGCCGGCGAGCCGCCCCAGGTCCTTGCCGCCCAGCGTCTGCCAGAAGAAGGGCTGGACGCTCTCGAAACCGAGCGGCAGGATCTGCCTGACATAGGCGGCCGGGTCTTCGAGATTGGCCCGCACCATGGTGCCGATCCTGATGTCGAGAAGCGGGTCCGCCATGGTCATCCTTCCTGCCTGGGGATTTCGATCCGGCGCCCGGTCTCGGCGCTTTCGATCGCCGCGAAAACCATGGCCAGGCTCTTGATATTGTCGGCGCCGCGCGTCTCCGGCTCGGTGCCGGTTTCCACGGCGCGGACGAAATCTTCCATGACGCCGAGATGCCCGCCGATGCGGTCGGCAGGGTCGAGCGGCGGCACCGCTACCGGCACGACCTTGTCGAGCAGGCCTTCGCGTTCCGGCAGCACGGCTTCGGCCTTCAACTCGTCATGACCATCCCAGGTCAGGCTGCCGCGTTCGCCGACGATGCGCCAACTGCCTTCCCAACTGGTGCGGAAACCGTCGGCGCACCAACTGCCGCGATAGGTGAACATCTTGCCCTGGCCGAGCTCGAAGGTGGCGCTTGCCGACGATCCCTGCCGGTACCAGGAATTGGCCGGCTCCCATTCCCGGCAATACACTTCGGTCGGCTCGCCATCGACCATGTAGCGGGCGGCGTCGAATGTATGGATCGCCATGTCGAGCAGCAGCACATGGCGCATGCCTTCGCGGAAACCGCCGAAATGCGGCGCAATGAAAAAATCGGCATGGATGCTGGTCGCAGCGCCGATGGCGCCGGAGCCGAGGAAGCGCCGGATGCGCCGGACGTTGGCGACGTAGCGGCGGTTCTGCACCACGGCATGGATGCGCCGGGCGCGCCGCGCATCGTCGATGATGGCGCGCGCATTGTCCGGGCTGTCGGCCAGCGGCTTTTCCGTCAACAGATGACAGCCATGGGCAAAGGCCGAATTCGCCACGGCGCGACGGGCGGAAGGCACGACCACGTCGAACACCGCATCGGGTCTGGTCTGGGAGAGAACGACGTCGAGATCGGTCCCGATCGCGACCCCGGCGAGGTCGTATTCGCGTGCCCGCTGGCGCGCCCTGTCGGCGTCGAGGTCGACGAGACCGACGATCTTGACGGCAGGGGATTGGCTGATGGCCTCGAGCCAGGTTTTGCTCATGGCTCCGCACCCGACCAGGACGACGTGCATCATCCAGCGCTCCTCCGGCCAACCCCTCCTGGCTGGCACCCACGGCAGTCCGTAAATGACTTCCGTAAACGTTTACGATGACACACCCGATGGCATATATTGTCAATCGGATTTGTACCGTCGGCTCTGAAACGCCTTGGCCGCACGACCGGCTGGTGCTAGCCAGAAGCAGGAGGGGGAGGTCTTGGCGTCCAGCATTCACGATCTTGCGCGGCACCTGAACATTTCGATCGGTACAGTCTCGCGCGCGCTTAACGGGCGCGCCGACGTGAACGCCGAGACACGCCAGCGCGTGCTCGAGGCGGCCCGGAAGCTCAATTATTCACCGAACCACTCGGGCAGGAACCTACGCCGCGGCACCACCCATGCCGTGGCTTTCATGCTGCAGCCGCATCCGGGCGACCAGCAGTATGGCGAGCCGTTCTTCATTCCGTTCCTCACCGGACTGCAAGCGACATTGGCCGAGTGCGGGCTGGACCTGATCATCGTCATGGGCGCGCCGGCGGATTATCAACAGGAGCGGCTGCGCCGCGTCGTCGAGACGCGTCGTGCCGATGCCGTCGTACTGGCCTGGACGCGGCGCGAGGACGATCGCATCGACTATCTGAGCAAGGCCGGCTTTCCCTTCGCGACGCTCGGCCGAAGCCGGTCCGGCGACGACAGCTATCCCTCTCTGGATCTGGATTTCGAGAAGGCGGGCGCCGATGCGGTCGACCGGCTGGTTGCGCGTGGCCACCGCCGCATCGCCGCCATCCGGCCGTCGCTTGACCTGAATTTCGGTTATCTGTTTCTGGAGGGTTATTGCAAGGCGCTGCGGCGGCACGGCATCGAAGTCGATCCCGGCCTGATTGTGGACGGTTTTATCAACGAAGCCGGTGGCTACGCGGTGACACCGCAAGTCATGCGGTCGAAGGATCCGCCGACCGCGATTATCTTCAACAACGACTCGATGGCGCTCGGCGGCTGCAAAGCGCTCGCCGAAATGGGGATCAAGCCCGGGCAGGATGTCGCGGTGATCGTCATCGTCGACACGCCGCTCTGCCGTTATTTCTCGCCGGCGCTGACCGGCTTTCGTCCGAGCCTTGACCCGATGGGGCGGCGGCTCGGCGAAATCCTGCTCGCCTCGCTCCCGGCTTTCGCCGGCGCGAAAGGGCCAGAGATCATTCGCGAGGTCTGGCCGCTGGAACTGGTGGCGCGCGATAGTGATTGACCACACGTTTGTATCGTTATAACAGAACATGCATCGACCTTGCCTCGACGCTGCCTGCATCCTAGGCTGCGACTCGTGATGGTCCCCGCGCCGCAAGGCGAGGGGTGAAAAGGGAACATGGTGAGGCCCGATTTTCGGGTCGAAGCCATGGCTGCCCCCGCAACTGTAAGCGGCGAGCAAAATCCGAGAAGCCACTGGCCGGCAAGGCTGGGAAGGCAGGATGGCGCAACGACCCGCGAGCCAGGAGACCTGCCATCTGCATGGGTTGACCGGACGGGGTGTGCCGGGAGGAGACGCGGGGTTCGGTCTTGTCGACCGGTTCAAGCCAGCTTCCTTCCGTCGCCATTTTTGAAAGTGACGGAAGTTGGACGGCTCCATCGATCGCATTCACTGCATTCCCATGCATCGCATCATCGTGTGCACGCTTTGCCGCGATATCGCCACCGAGGTGAATTCAGGCCAGCGTCCGGCAGGATTGGCAAGCAAGACGCTGGCCCGTATTCCGGCAGGCCCTGCAAGGAATTGCCCATGACCGCGCCGCTTCTCGAGGCCCGCGACCTGGCCGCGGCGGCGGATGGCCTGCATCTGGTGCATCCGGTCAGCCTTTCGGTGGCGGCGGGCGACCGTCTCGCCATCATCGGTCCCAACGGCGCCGGCAAGACGACATTGCTGCGCATGCTGTCGGGCATGCTGCGGCCGAGTTCGGGCGAAGTGAAGCTCACCGGCCGCCTGCTGGACAGGATTTCGACCGCCGAGCGGGCGCTGCACATCGCCGTCGTCGGCCAGACCGATCAACCGGATCCACGGCTGGCGGTGATCGATTATGTCGAGCTCGGCCGGGTTCCGCATACCGGCCGCAGGCACAGGAGCGAGGAACGCGACATTGTCGTCGAGGCGCTGCGCCGGACCGGGCTGTTGCCGCTGCTTGGCCGCACCATCGGCTCGCTGTCGGGCGGCGAGCGCCAGCGCGCCCAGCTTGCCCGCGCCATCGCACAGGAGCCGAAGATCCTGTTCCTCGACGAGCCGACCAACCATCTCGACCCGCGGGCGCGCAGCGAGTTGCTCGAACTGGTTGCAGGCCTCGGCATGACCGTGATCGCGGTGCTGCACGATCTGGCGCTGGTGACGCCTTTCGCCACCAGGGTCGCGGTGATGAGCCATGGCCGGTTGCATGTGCTGGCGCCGCCACGCGAAGCACTCACTCAGCAGCTGATCCGCGAGATCTTCGGTGTCGACGTCTTTAGGTTGCGCCACCCGACGGAGGACCGCGAGCTGACGGTGTTCGAGGTTCCGAACCGTGCCGCGCCATCTTCGTGAGCGCAGATCCAATTCCCGTGCAACGAAGGAGCAACATCCGTGAAACGCCTTGCCGTATCTCTTGCCTTCTCCCTGCTGGCCTCTACGGCCTTCGCCTTTCCGGTGACGGTCGACAGCTGCGGCAAGTCGCTGACCTTCGACGCGCCTCCAAAGCGCGCTGTCATTCACGATCTCAACATGGCCGAGATGGCCTTCGCCCTGAAGCTGCAGCCGTCGATCGTCGGCCTGACCGGCATCACCGGATGGTACAAGGTCGGCCCCGAATTTAAGGCCGAGCAAGGCTCGATCCCGGAACTGGCGCCCAAATATCCGACGCTGGAAAACCTGGTCGCTGTCGAGCCCGACTTCTTCTTCGCCGGTTGGTACTACGGCATGAAGCCGGGCGGCGAGGTGACGCCCGATACGCTGGCGCAACACGGCATCAAGACCCTGGTGCTGACGGAAAGCTGCGTCCATCTCGACAAGAACCGCCCCGCCGCTTCGATGGACCTGCTCTATGGCGATGTCGAGAAGCTGGGCAAGATCTTCGGCAAGGAGGCCGAAGCGGATAAGCTCGTCTCCGGCTGGAAGGCGCAGCTCGCCGAAATCACGGCCAAGGTCGGCGCCCGCAGGGGAACGCGCGTGTTCCTCTATGATTCCGGCGAGGACAAGCCGTTCACATCAGGCAAGTTCGCCATTCCCAACGCCATGATTTCCGCGGCCGGCGGCGACAACATCATGGCCGACATGGACACCAGCTGGGGCAACACGGATTGGGAGACGGTGGCCTCGCGCAATCCGCAATTCCTCATCCTGCTCGACTATCAGGATGGCGGCGGCTACCGGAAGCTGCTCGATTTCCTGAAAGCGCATCCGGCAATGAAGGAGACGGACGCGGTCAGGAACGAACGCTTCGTGGCGCTTCGCTATGCCGAACTGACACCCGGGCCGGCCAATATCGACGCGATCGGCAAGATTGCCAGGGCGATGCATCCGGAAGCGTTTTAACCGGGAACATGACTTTGCGGCACAAGGCATTCGTATTGGCCATGACGGCGGCCGCGTTGGCTATGGCCGCGCTCGCGCTGCTATCGATCGCCTATGGTTCGACGATGATCCCGCTGGGCGACGTCGTTGCAGCACTTGGCCATGCGATCGGATTGAAGGGGCATGACGTGTCCGGCCCGGTCGGCAGGATCGTCGTCGACCTCAGATTGCCGCGCACCATCCTGGCCATCTGTCTCGGCGGCGGCCTGGGCGTGGTCGGCGCGCTGTTGCAGACGGTGACGCGCAACGATCTTGCCGATCCGTTCCTGTTCGGCCTCTCGTCGGGAGCCGCCGCCGGCGCTGTCTCCGTCATCACCGTCTTCGGCGACAGTTTCGGGATCTGGACGCTACCGATCGCCGCGTTCACCGGCGGTATTCTGGCGGCTTGCGTTGTGCTTTTGCTGGTTGCGCGGGTGAGGGGACAAGGCCCCGAACGGCTGATCCTCGCCGGACTTGCGGTCTCCTTCATGTTCACCGCATTGACCAATTACCTGGTCTTTGCCGGTGACCAGCGCGCCGCCCATTCGGTGCTGTTCTGGACGATGGGCGGGCTCGGCCTGGCGCGGTGGGACAATATCTGGCTGGGTGCGCTTGGGGCCGGCACGATTGCGGCGTACGGGCTGTGGAATCATCGCCGGCTGGACGCTTTCCTGGCCGGCGAAAATGCCGCCGAAAGTCTTGGCGTGCCGGTGGCGCGAATGCGACGGACGACGTTTCTGGTCGCCGCGTTTTCGACCGCGATCCTGGTTTCGGTCGCCGGCGTCATCGGCTTCGTCGGCCTCATGATCCCGCATCTGTCGCGGCCGCTGGCTGGTACGCTGCATCTGCGCCTGATCGTAAGTTGCGCGCTGTTCGGGGCGGTGCTGTTGCTGGCAAGCGACCTTCTGGCGCGCACATTGCTGCCGCCGCAGGAACTGCCGATCGGCATCATCACCAGCTCGCTCGGCGCCTTCTTCGTTGTCACCATGCTGATCCGCAACCGCTTGTAATGGGTGTCGCGGCGGCCGAAATCATCGGACGCAGCCATGATTGTGCTGCACGGCTGCCATGCACGTTTGCCGGCTTCTGGAACAATGCCGGACTTGAATGATAAGCACGCTTATTATATATGCCACTCATGGTTTCCGAAGGCGTAGACAGATTGGGATTTTTGATCCACGACGTGCAGCGGCTGATGCGAAAGCGCTTCGAAGCGCGCGCCAGCGGCCTTGGCCTGTCCTCGGCGCAATGGCGCCTGATGGTTCGCGTCGCCAAGGAAGCGGGCGTTTCGCAGGCGCGGCTTGCCGAACTGCTTGAAATCGAGCCGATCAGCGTCTCGCGGCTGGTTGACCGGATGGAGGAGGGCGGCTGGATCGAGCGCCGCTCCGACGCCGCCGACCGCCGCGTGCGCATGATCTTCCCAACTCCCAAGGCAAGTGCCGCGTATGCGGAGGTCAAGAGCCTCGCCGGCGAAGTCTATGAGGAGTCGCTGACCGGCGTTTCGCCGGACGATCGCCGCGTCCTGATCAGGGCATTGGATGCGATGGCACAGAATCTCGCGGATGGCGATTCACCGTCCTGCGACAAGGTCAAGAATACGGAAGGCGCAGCAGCATGAACGCGGTAGCCAAGGTCGACGAAAACGCCGCCAAAGTGGAAATGGAAGCGCCGCAGCAGCCGGCCGCGGCCCCTGTTACAATGACACCTCCGGCAGAGCCGGCGCCGGCGCCAAAGAAGAAGCGCCGTCTCGGCCGCTTCTTGTTGATGTTCGCCCTGCCGGCGGCGTTGGTCATTGGTGGCGGCTATGTCTGGGTCACTGGGGGGCGCTACCAGGAGACGGAGAACGCCAACCTGCAGCAGGCCAAGGTATCGATCGCCTCGGATACGGCGGGCCGCATCGTTCAGGTCGCCATCTCGGACAATCAGAGGGTGAAGCAAGGCGATCTTCTCTTCGCCATTGACCCCGAGCCTTACCGGATCGCACTTGCGCAGGCCGACGCGGCGGTGGCAGCGGCGCGGCTCAACGTCGAGCAGCTGCGTGCCGCCTACAGCCAGGCCATGGCGCAGGAGAAATCCGCCAGCAGCGAAGTTGCCTATGCCCAGTCGCAATACGACCGTGCCGCCGATCTCGCCCAGAAAGGCATCAATGCCAAGTCTTCGCTCGATGAGGCCAGGAACGATCTCGATAAGGCAAAGCAGCAGCTTGCCGTCGCCGAACAGGGTATCGTCAGCGCCAAGGCGGCGCTTGGCGGCAATCCCGATATCGAGACCGACAAACATCCGACCGTGATGTCGGCGCTCGCCGCGCGCGACAAGGCTGCCTACGACCTAGCGCAGACCACCGTGAAGGCGCCCGCCGATGGCGTCGTCTACCAGGCTGCTTCCTTCAAGGTCGGCCAGTATGTCGGCTCCGGCACGCCGCTGTTTTCGCTGGTCGAGACCGGCGATACCTGGATCGACGCCAATTTCAAGGAAACGCAGCTGACCAATATGAAGCCGGGCCAGAAGGCCGAAATCGTGGTCGACACCTATCCGGGCAGGACCTTCGAAGCGACCGTCAAGGCCATCGGCGCCGGCACCGGCGCGGACTTCTCGCTGCTGCCCGCCCAGAACGCTACCGGCAACTGGGTCAAGGTCACCCAGCGTATTCCGGTCCGTCTGGAGCTGAGCGATCCCGACGCCAAGATGATGCTGCGCACAGGCATGAGCGCGGCCGTTACCGTCGACACGGGCGTGGCGCGCGGCCTGCCTGGCATTTTCGGCCACGCCACGGCTGGCGAGGTCGCGAAGTAAATCAGCGGAAGCCCGCGGGGATCATGCGGGTGGACGCACTGAGCAGGGGGATTGGTCTGATGGGAGGAGTTAAAGGGTCAGCCTTCGGGGCAAACCGCATCGCGGCTTGATCGAAAGCTGAAATCTTCGACACGGACCCGTCGGTCCTCATGTTTCCGGGCGGCAGGCATCCGCTCAATCGAGACTTTCGGTCGATGTAACCCCCACATCGATAATCGCGTCCCACCGCGATGAGGGTCTCTCAACGGAAGGCTTTGCCGCCCGGAAACCCTGTGTACACGTTTTTGTTACCGGCTGGAAGTTCCGCATCATGAGCACGCCAGAACCTTTCAAAGAAGTGCCGCATCGTGGCCTGATCACGGTTGCGCTCATGCTGGCGACGATCATGCAGGCGCTCGACACCACGATCGCCAACGTCGCGCTGCCGACCATGACCGGCGATCTCGGCGCCTCGCCCGACAACATCAACTGGGTGCTGACCTCCTACATCGTGGCGGCGGCGATCATGACGCCGGTCACCGGCTGGCTTGCGGACCGTTTCGGCCGCAAGGAACTGTTCCTGACGGCGGTGGTCGGCTTCACCATCTTCTCGATGCTGTGCGGTCTGGCCTGGAGCCTTGAAACCATCGTGTTGTTCCGGCTCATGCAAGGCGTGTTCGGCGCCGCGATCGTGCCTCTGTCGCAGACCTTCCTGCTCGACATCAACCCGAAGGAACGCCACGGCCAGGCAATGGCCATCTGGGGCGCCGGCATCATGCTGGGGCCGATTCTGGGTCCGACGCTTGGTGGCTGGCTGACCGAGAATTTCAGCTGGCGCTGGGTGTTCTTCATCAACCTGCCGGTCGGCATCGTCGCCTTCCTTGGCATGGCCGCTTATCTGCCGGCCATTGCGCGGCGGGTGCGAAGCTTCGACTTCTTCGGCTTCGCCATGATATCGCTCGGCGTCGGCGCGCTGCAGCTGCTGCTCGATCGTGGTGGCGAGGTCGACTGGTTCTCGTCGGTCGAGATCTGGATCGAGCTTGGCCTTTCGATAACCGGCTTCTGGGTGTTCATCATCCACACGATGACGGCAGAGCATCCCTTCATCGACCCCAAGATCTTCCTCGACCGCAATTTCGTGACCGGGCTGGCGTTCATCTTCGTCATGGGCGTGCTCATCCTGGCGAGCATGTCGCTGCTGCCGCCGATGCTGTCGACCATCTTCGGCTATCCGACCATCACCATCGGCATCGTGATCGGGCCGCGCGGCGTGGGGACGATGATCTCGATGCTCGTCGTCGGCCGGCTCATGAGCAAGGTCGACGCCAGAATCCTCGTCGTCATCGGCTTCCTCCTGACCGCGCAGTCGCTCTACACGATGGCCGGCTTCTCGCCCCAGATGGACAACTGGCTGATCATCACTTCCGGCATCATCCAGGGCCTGGGAATGGGAATGGTATTCGTGCCGCTGTCGACGGTGGCCTTCGCCACGCTTGACGTGCGCTTCCGCACCGATGCCACGGCTTTGTTCAGCCTTGTGCGCAACCTCGGCTCGTCCATCGGCGTATCGGTCGTGACGGTGCTCATGGTGCGCAACACACAGATAAATCACGCCGAGCTTTCCACCTTTATCAATCCGTTCAACCCCAATCTGTGGGCGGTTTCGCCGGCGGCGGCCGGCGGCGACCAGATGGCATTGTCCCAGGTCGACAGGATGGTGAACATCCAGGCGATGATGATCTCTTACGTCAACGACTTCAAAATCCTGATGATAATGACGCTGGCCGCCATTCCGTTCGTGATCCTGCTGCGCAAGCCGAAGACGGCGCCGGCTGGCGGCGCGCCGGCGGCACATATGGATTGATATTCGCCGACGGCTGTCCGCTGCCGGCGATGCCGCTGCCGGCGATGGCTTTGCTACCTTCCGAGCACCAGGGCCCAGTAGCGGAGGCCGGGGTCGCGGCCGTCGCGGACATAGGCAAGCCCGAAACGACTGAAGTCCGGGTCGAGTATGTTGCGCCGGTGGCCGGTCGAATGCATCCAGATATCGAACAGTTTCTGCTGGTCGAAGCGGCCTTCGGCGATGTTCTCGGCCGCAGCGCCGTGCACACCATTGTCCTTCATGCGCGAGGCGAAATCCTTGCCCCAGCCGGTGGTGTGGCTCATGCGCGTCCGCGACGCCATGTAGCCGGCCTGCTGCAACGCCGCCTGTTCGAGCTGGGTGTCCGCGGTCAGCGGACTCCGCCCGGCCGCGGCGCGCAAGTTGGCCAGGGTGGCCGTGGCGGAGGAAGAGACACCTGCGCCCTCACCGGTGGGCACGGAAACGGTGCTGCAGGCGGCAAGCCCGGCTATGGCCGCAAGACCGATCAGCAAGGAGCGCCTTGTCCGGCGCGGTTCTGGAGGGAGGTCGATGACAATGCTCATTCCTACCTGCATAGTCGCGATCATGGCTTTTGACGGGCAAGCCGAAAAAACTGTCGAGGAAATTGATGCCTTGGCCTTCGCTGATCGCACCGCGCAGTCTTGAAGCGTTGCGTTCGGCCATCCAGCTCCGAATGGCCCATCATCCGAGAAATCCGATGCCGAAGATCGCGCGGCTTCTGCCGGGCAGCGATGACAATCCCGTGATGGCCTGTCCGGAACCATCGATTTGGCGACAGCCCCTGGCAAATCGGGTATGCTGTTACATCTACTAGTGGCAGCTACGGGCGGCCATCACGGTGGTGACCGCCCCCGACAACGGGAGGAAGCTTATGGCCAGCTTTCATGTCATGGCGGACGCGCGCGGAATGCATGTGCAGCCCACGGTGCGCCACATCACCACATCGGACCTCTGGGATGCGCTGCGGCTCGGCGCTGAGGA
This sequence comes from Mesorhizobium sp. B2-1-3, assembly GCF_006442495.1. Classification (NCBI taxonomy): domain Bacteria; kingdom Pseudomonadati; phylum Pseudomonadota; class Alphaproteobacteria; order Hyphomicrobiales; family Phyllobacteriaceae; genus Mesorhizobium; species Mesorhizobium sp. B2-1-3. The sequence continues at coordinate 234,759 of NZ_VFWL01000010.1, read as the reverse complement.
TTTCTGGGCAAAACCGTCTCACTACGTTTTCCTGTGCCTGATCTATCCCATCGTCGGCCTGATCCTGACGCAGTGGACGTCTGGCTCCAACGCCATTCAGCTCGTCTATCCCTTGATGTCGGGTTTCGCCCTTGTCGGCCCTTTCGCCGCGCTCGGCCTCTACGAGATCAGCCGCCGGCGCGAGCTCGGCATGAACACCAACTGGCGACATGCCCTCGATGTCCGCCACTCGCCGGCGGTGCCTTCGATCGCGGTCATCGGCATCATGCTGTTCGTGCTGTTCCTGTTGTGGCTGTTCACCGCGCAGTCGATCTACACCAGCCTGTTCGGCGACCAGCCGCCGGCTTCGATCGGCGCCTTTGTCCGCGACGTGCTGACGACCAGCAAGGGCTGGACGTTGATCCTTCTCGGCAACGCCGCCGGCTTCGTTTTCGCCGTGATCGTGTTGGCCACCACTGTCGTCGCCTTCCCGCTGCTGCTCGACCGTGACGTCGGCGCCGTTTCGGCCATAGAAACCTCGGCGCGGGCGGTGATGGCAAATCCGCTGCAGATGGCTCTTTGGGGCCTGACGGTCGCGGTGCTGCTGGTGATCGGTTCGATCCCGCTGTTTGCCGGGCTCGCGGTCGTTATGCCTATCCTTGGCCATGCCACCTGGCACCTCTACCGCAAGGTGGTGGAACCGGAGCGGACCCAGCAGACAAGGCGGCCGATGTAGACCAACGCCGGGACCGCCGCCCTCAGCGCTGTGCGTCGGTCGCCATCTTCAGCGCCAGCGCCGTCAGCACCCCTCCCATCATCCAGCGCTGGATGACCAGCCACAAAGGCCGCCCGGCGAGAAACGCGGCGATCGAGCCGGCCGTCACCGCGATGATGGCATTCACGGTCAGGCTGATCGAAATCTGCGTCGCGCCGAGCACAAGAAGCTGAGACAGGACATGGCCTTTGCCAATGCTGATGAATTGCGGCAGCAGCGACAAATAGAGCACCGCCACCTTCGGATTGAGCAGATTGGTCATCAGGCCCATGGCGAACAGCTTGCGCGGCCCGTCTTTCGGCAGGTGGCGCACCTGGAATGGCGAGCGTCCGCCCGGCTTCACGGCCTGCCAGGCCAGCCACAGGAGATAGAGCACGCCGGCAAAGCGCAGCGCGTCATAGGCGAAGGGCACGGCCAGCAGCAGCGCCGTGATTCCGAATGCCGCCGACAGCACATAGAAGAGAAAACCGACGGCGACCCCGCCAAGCGAGATCAACCCGGCCTTCGGCCCTTGCGACAGGGAGCGCGAGATCAGGTAGATCATGTTTGGACCCGGCGTCAGCACCATGCCCAGGCAGACCAGCGCGAAGGCGAGGTGGTTGGCGGTATCGGGCATTGTTCGTCCCCAGGCGTGCCGCGATGGATGCGGTCCAGCGTGCAGCCATTATGTGCCCGTTGCGGCAGGCGCCCACAAGGGCTTGGCGGCGTCGGGCGTTGCGCCAGAGTTCGGTTAACCGACCACGCGCAGGTTCGACAATTCGTTGCCGATTTCCTTGAAATCGTTCGACAGGCTGGCGCCCGTCGCATTCCAGAACAGCTTGGCGGGTTTGCTCGGATCCGCCGGGTCCTTGCGGAAGCGCGAGTCCGACGAGCATGATTTCAGCGCATCGATGGCGTTCTTGTCGGTGGTCTTGGTCGTGGACAGGTCGAGAGCCACCGTCATCACCATGATGTCGGCCGCCTTGGCGTTGTTGCAAAGCGTCGTCATCTGCTCGTTGAGCGCGCTGGTGTAATTGCCGTTCGAATAGTCGAACTGGCCGATGGCGCTGGATGTACCCATGAACAGGCGCCCGACCGAGGTGCCGGCATAGCCGGGCTTGAGATAGCCGTAGGACGCGTAGGTCGACTTCGAATCGGCGGGGTCGGAATAACTGAGCGAGGAAGGCGTGTAATAGGTGTTGGCGCCGTCGGTCAGCACGATCACCACCTTGTCGTTGCCTTTTTCTGTTTCCGGGCGCCCCTGCGTGAACGGCTCGCCGCTCGAGACCACCCGCCAGCCCCAGCCCATGCCCTCGGGAACATTGGTGCCGCCATCCGGCTGCATCAGGTCGATCGCGGCTTTGATCGTAGCGAGCCCATCGGCGACGCTGACGTCGGTCAGCGGCGTGATCGGGTTGGTAGTGCAACTGTAGTTCGGGCCGTTGCCTGCGGGCAATACTGGTGCATCGATCGGCCGCGGCTGGAAATACTTGGTCATGTTGCGCAGCCGGGCTTGGCCGCTGCTGCTCGAAGGATCGTCGTTCCACCAGCTGTTGATGGCGCCGTAGGTCTTTGGCGCGGCTTCGTTGGGATCCTGCGTGATCTTCCAGTGATTGCCGGGTTCATCCGGGGCGAACATCGGCACGAACATCGTCGCCGGATCGCCCACGCCTATTCCGGTGTTGGCCGAGCCGCCGGACGGCGGGGCGTCGTTGACATTGTAGGGGTAGGGCCGGGCTTCGACACAGCCTTGCCAACTGGCGAATGGGCCGTAGGAATCGACATAGTCGTATGCGTCGTAACTGCGCTTGCAGGTATTGTTCCAGTTGTATTCAGCACAAACAACGTGCTTGCTGTTTTTAACACGCTCATGGCTGGTGACGACCTTCATGTCGCGGTAGAGCGAAAACCGGGTCAGCATCTGGCCTTCCTCGTCGCCCCAGCCGGTGCCGCGCTTGTACCAGATGCCGTTGGTCTGCTGGGCGTATTTGTTGGCGGCGTTCAGCGTCGACCAGTCGAAATTCTCGTTCGACACCGGCGACAGGCCCTCGGTGTCCATCCAGGACGCATTGCCGTTGCCAGGACCGACATTGACCGAGGCGGCAAAGGGTACGAGGCCGAACTGCACCGGCTTGTCGACCTGCTTGATCATCGCGGCCTGTTGGGCAAGCGTGTCGACCAACTGCTTCGCCGCGGTCTTGAGGAGATCGATGCGCTTCTGCCCCGAGCCGGTTCCGGGCGTGACCATCGATCCGGAATTGTCGAGGACCAGCGCCACTTCGAGCGTGTTCTTCAGCCGCACCTCCGAGCATGCGGTGAAGCCGATATTGGTGGCGCCGGTGCCGCCGAGCAGTATCTTCGCCGTTGGCAGGAAGTAAGGATTATAGGTCAAGGTGCCGCAAAGCTTCATTGTTCCGCCGCCAGCGGCGTTGCTGGGCAAAGTGAGGTTGAGCGTCGTGTTGGCGGCATCCACATCGTTCAGATTGGCGTTGAAGAAGTCGAGCGCATAGGCCCTCAGCTGGTCGTCGGTGGCGCCTTCCGTCACGCGGCGTGCCGTGGCGAAGTTGGCGGCGTCGAGCGCGTTCAACACCGTCTGCTTTTGGCGGTTCATTTCCGTGAAGTCGACCGCGAGCGCCAGCCCGCCCATCAGCGGGACCATCGCGAAGGCCGTCATGAGAGCATAGTTGCCGCGCCTGTCGCGGCGGAACTGACGCCAGATTTCATGCATGTCTTGCAGCGGCCCCCGCCGGCGGATTCTCGATCGACGCCAGCTTTCCACAAAACGCTGAAGGACGGGTTTGGGAAACCGCTCGATTGCTTGGTTCGCGCTTCACCAAGCACTAACCAATCTGGAGCGGCCCCCCGGTGCCTCCAAAAAACGACACCCCGCCGGATGCAGGGCGTCGACGTGGAATTCGTCGGATCAGCTGACGATGCGCAGGTTGGACAGCTCGTTGCCGATCGCCTTGAAATCGTCGGACAGCGTTGCGCCCGTCGAATTCCAGAACAGCTTCATCGGCTTGCTCGGATCGGTCTTGTCCTTGCTGAAGCGGGAATCCGAAGAACAGGCCTTCAGCGCATCCATCTGCGTTTTCTCCGCTGTCTTGGTGGCGTCCAGATCAAGCGCGATGGTCATGACCATGATCCCGGCGGCCTTGGCGTTGTTACACAGCGCAGTGAAATGCTCGTTCATCGCTTTGGTGTAGTTGGCGTTGCTGTAATCGTCCTTGGTGACATCCGTTCCGAGGAACATGCGGCCGTAGCTGTAGCCGTTGCTGTAGGGGACGACGTAACCGAGAGCCGAATAGATCGCCTTGCTGCCAGCCAGGTCGTTACCGCCAGAACTCCAATTGGTTCCAGAGTAGGTCTGCGCCGTCACCGAGGTCGGCGTGTAGTAGGTGTTGGCGCCGTCGGTCAGCACGATCAGTACCTTGTCGTTGCCTCTTTCCGTTTCGGGCCGGCCCTCGGTGAAGGGTGCCGTGCTGGAAAGGGTCCGCCAGCCCCAGGCCATGCCTTCCGGCACGTTGGTGGCGCCGTCGTCGGCCATGGCATCGATGGCGTTTTTGATCAAAGTTGCGCCGGCTGTCGTGGAAACATCGGTTAGTGGCGTAATTGCCGTCGTGCTGCAGCTTGTATTCGGCCCGGCGTCCATGCCGTAGGCCGGCGTGACCTTGTTCACCCAGTCGAAATATTTTGGCATGTAGCGCTGGCGTGCGGCGTCGGACGCGCCTGAACTCACTGGGGCGTCGACATCCCAATTGTTATTGGCTGGCCTTGAAGAGCTATCGACGCGGTCGGTTTCGTCGGGCGCGAACATCGGCACGAAAAGCGTTGCAGGCAGTGTTGTCGATGCAGCTGTGTCCTGGATATTGTATGGATATGGGCGCGACTCGACGCAGCCACCCCAACTCGCGACCGGCGCATAGGTGAAGGTCGCGTTCGATGCACAAGTACCGTCCCAATTCTTGAGACTGCACGCTGAAATGCGTTTCATCTGTTTGTAGATCGAGAACCGGGTCAGCGGCTGGTCTTTCTGGCTCGCGTCCCAGCCGGTGCCTTTCGCGTACCAGATGCCGGCAATCTTCTGCGCGTATTTGGTGGACGAAAAGGACGAACTCATGGTCGTCCAGTCGAAATTCTCATGATGGATAGGCGATATGCCGGTCGTGTCCATCCACGCCGCCGAAGCGTTGCCCGCACCGACATTCACCGAGGCGGCAAAGGGAACGAGGCTGAACTGGACCGGCTTGGTGACCTGTCTCATCTGCTGGGCCTGGCCGGCCAACTGGTCGACCAACTGCTTGGCGGCGCTCTTGAGAAGGTCGAACCGCACCTTGTTCGAGCCTTTGCCGAGCTCCTTCATTGAACCGGAATTATCAAGCACCAGCGACACTTCCAGCGTGTTCTTCAGGCGCACTTCGGAGCAGGTGCTGAAGCCGATATCGGTGCTGCCGGCGCTGCCGCCCAGCAGTAGTTTAGCCGTCGGCTCGAAATAGGGCTTGTAGACCAAGGTCGCGCAGAGCTTCAGCGTCCCGCCGCCTGTGTTGTTGTTGGGCAGCGTCACGGCCAGCGTGGTGTTGGCCGGATCGATATGCGCGAGATTGGCTTCGAAGAAATTCTTGGCATAGGCCACGGCGTCGGCGTCGCTGGCGCCGGCAACGATCTGCTGGGCCGTGGCGAAGCCGGCCGCGTCCAAGGCATTCAAGGCGTTTTGCCTTTGGCCCACCATTTCCGTATAGTCGACGGCGATAGCCACGGCGCCCATCAGCGGCACCATGGCGAGCACGGTCATCAGCGCATAATTGCCACGCCGGTCGCGTCCGAATCTTCGGATCATTGTCACAGCTGCCCCGCCAAATCGATAGTCAGTGGGGACGGTGTCATAAATCGTTAAATTTCAGGTTTCTGGAATATATCCAAGGTCAGGCTGCATTTTCAAAGCTCGTTAACCAACCAGTGAACGGTGGCGGATGCCGGTACAGGCGGGCGAAAGCTGGTGACAGGCTGGGCCGGTTCGGATAATTCCAACCGGCTGCGGCGAACCGTCGGCTGCGGCACCGCAACGATCATGACTGAAGGATACGGCATGGCGGCCTCGCCTGACATCATCGGTTCGCTCGAAGACGTGTCGAAGAACTATTCGGCCATTCTCTGCGATGTCTGGGGCGTGGTGCACAATGGCGAAAGGCATTTTCCCGCGGCTGCGTCGGCGCTGGCGGCAGCCCGTACGGCCGGCATTCCCGTCGTCCTGATCACCAATTCGCCGCGCCGCAGCGCCGACGTCGTGGCCCAGATGAACGTCATCGGCGTTCCCCCATCGGCCTACGACCGCGTGGTCACCTCGGGCGACGTGACCCGCGACCTGATCGTGGAAGGCCCGCGAAAGATCTTCCATGTCGGCGCCGAGCGAGACTTGACCCTCTATGACGGGCTCGACGTCGATCTCGTCGAGGAGTTCGAGGCATCCGGCGTCGTCTGCACCGGCCTGTTCGATGACGAAGTGGAGAAGCCCGAAGATTATGCGGAGCTGCTGCGGCGGCTGCGCGCCAGGAACCTGCCTTTCATCTGCGCCAACCCGGATATCATGGTCGAGCGCGGCGAACGCATCATCTGGTGCGCCGGCGCTCTGGCGCGCGACTACGCACAGCTCGGCGGCCGCACGCTGATCGCCGGAAAACCTTATGCGCCGGTCTATGATGTGGCGATGAAGGAGGTGGCGGAGATCCTTGGCCGGCCGGTCGAGCGCCGCCAGGTGCTGGCCATCGGCGACGGCATGCTGACCGATATCAAGGGCGCGGCCGACAACGGTTTCGACGTTCTCTATGTCTCAGGCGGCATTCATGCCCGCGACTATGGCGATGCATCGCAACCGGATCCCGCAAGGCTCGCCGCGTTTCTTGACAGGCACGGCTATCATCCAGTGGCCGTCATTCCCAGGCTGCGGTAGATGGCGATGGACGCTTTCCAGCACCTTTCGGCAACCGCTCCGCTGCCCGCCGATTTGCGCGGCGGCGTTGTCGCGATCGGCAATTTCGACGGTGTCCATCGCGGTCATCAGGCGGTGCTCGAACGGGCATTGGCGGAGGCGCGGCGGCGTGGCGTGCCGGCGCTGGTGCTGACTTTCGAACCGCACCCGCGAAAGATATTCAGGCCCGAGATACCGCTGTTCGTGCTGACGCCGCCGCCGATGAAGGCGCGGCTCCTGTCGCTGCTGGGCTTTGCCGCGCTCGTCGAACAGCCTTTCACGCGCGACTTCGCCTCGCTATCGGCGGAAGCCTTCGTGACCGACGTGCTTGAGAGAACGCTTGGCATCACCCATGCCGTGACCGGCTTCGATTTCCATTTCGGCAAGGACCGCCAGGGCGGGCCGGCCTATCTGATGGCGGCTGGCGAGCGCCATGGCTTCGGCGTCACGCTGGTCGATGCATTTCGGGACGAAAGCGCCGAGGTGGTTTCATCGAGCCGCATCCGCGCCTTGCTTTGCGAAGGCGCGGTGGCCGAGGCCGCCGGCCTGCTCGGCTATCGCTTCACGGTGGAGAGCGAAGTCGTGGGCGGCCAGAAACTGGGGCGAACGCTCGGCTTTCCGACCGCCAACATGAGGCTTCCCGCCGAGGCCACCCTCAGGGAAGGCATCTATGCCGTTCGCTTTCGCCGTGCCGACGGAAGGCTGCATGATGGCGTTGCCAGCTTTGGCCGCCGTCCGACCGTCGACGATGATGGCGCGCCGCTTCTGGAAACCTTCGTCTTCGATTTTTCCGGTGACCTCTATGGCGAGATCTGCCAGGTGTCGTTCTTCGGTTACCTGCGCAGCGAGTTCAAGTTCGACGGGCTTGATGCGCTGGTCGCGCAGATGAAGCGCGACGAGGCCGAGGCGAGAGCACTGCTGGCCGGCGTCAAGCCACTTTCGCAACTCGACGCGGCCATGGCTTTTTGAAGCATGGTCCGGTTTTCGGGTTAGATCATGCTCGAATCAGACGTTACTTTTTCAGCGCCAGACCGACGGCGATGAAGGTCCAGCCCTGGAAGATCAGGTCGATTGCCAGGAACAGGCCGAGCACCCATACGCTGTTGACCGGCCAGCCCATGGCTATGATCAATCCTGCGATCGCGCTGATGGCGCCGGCCGCGACGATCCAGCCCCAGCCGCGCTCAGGCCGGTGGCTGTAGCCGACCCAAGCGCGCAGCACGCCGGAAGCGACGAGCGCGACGGCCAGCAGGAAGGTCAGCACCGCCGAGGCCAGCAGCGGGTTGTCGAAGGCGAAAAAGCCCGCGACCGCGTAGAGCAATCCGCTGAGCAGCCAGTAGAAGAAGCGGCCCCACGTCTTGACCCCGAAGGCATGCATGATCTCGATGATGCCGGCCACCAGCATCAGCCACCCCACGACATAGACGGAAGCCACCGTGGCAATGAAGAGGTTGCCGAACGCAATGCCGCCGAGGATCAGCAGCAACACGCCCAGGCCAACAAACCACCCCCACTTTGCTCGCGTCTGTCCGATCGCGTTCTTCAGTGCATCGCCGTGCAAGGTCATGTCGCCACCTCCATCGAGGACCGCCAGCAGGGAATGAAGTTACCCTTGGTGCCGACCCGCGTCCAGCCGACCGCGGCCGGATGGTGAGCAATGCGAGCCGGACGTCTCGACCTTAAATCAAATTTTACCAAAGCCTCTTCAAAGCTGTGACCGAAAGACAATCGTATTGTGTTAGTGGGGTAGCCATGAGTCCGGTCGGGAAAATTTCTGCAGCCTTGGCTACCGTCATGCTGGCTACCTCGGGTGCGGCCGATGCCGGCGAGGGCGCCTTCGGCTGGCTGTCCGGCGATTGGTATCTGACGGTCGGCGCCACCGGCATGGTGGCGCCCAATTTCGAGGGCGGCAAGAAGTACCTGCTCAGCGCCTCGCCGATCATCTCCTTGGGCAAGGCTGGCCCGGCGGCCCGCTTCACCTCACGCAACGACAACATTTCGCTGGCGCTGGTCGATGACGGCGGCGTTCGCGCCGGCCTGACCGGCAAGTTCCTGTTCTCGCGCGACGATGGCGATGCCGACGAGTTGAAGGGCCTCGATCCGGTCCGCTGGGGCGGCGAGGTGGGCGGCTTCTTCGAATTCTATCCGACGGACTGGATACGTGCGCGTGCCGAGCTGCGGCACGGCATCCGCGCCCATAACGGCTTCGTCGCCGACATCGCCGCCGACGCCTTCTACGATGTGACGCCAACCGTCAGGATCTCTGGCGGGCCGCGCGTCTCGTTCGCCTCCGCCAAATATTTCGACGCCTATTACGGCGTCGACGCGCAGGAAGCCGTGGCCTCGGGGTTGAACCAGTATAATCCCGGCGGCGGCCTGAAATCGGTCGGCCTTGGCGGTGCGGTGACGTGGAAGGTGACCGACCCGATGACCGCCAGCCTGTTCGGGGAATATTCACGCCTCGAAGGCCCGGCCGCCGATTCCAGCCTGGTCAAGGAGCGCGGCGACCGCAACCAGTTCATGATCGGCGTATCGACGACCTATCGCTTCGATTTCAAGATGTAGCCGGTATCGGCCTTATTCCAGCAATCGCGTATCGATCTGATGACTTGTGGTGCCGACGATGGCGATGCCTTCGCGTTCCAGCAAGGCGGGATTGAGAATATAGTTTCTGGCGAAGGGAACGATCACGCAAGGAACTTCCATGACTGGATGGCTGGCGGCACTGACAAAATCGCTGCCAATCTCGCGTGTCTTGGCCGGATTGTCTTTCCAGCCCTCGGGCAAATCGGGGACGGCAATGGAGACGCCGTCAGGCACTTCGATTTCCAGGAGCTGGAACGTGGGCGGCAAATCTTCCACGTCGACATGAACGAGAATTTCAAGAAGCGCCGTGGCGGGATGATCCGCGCAGTACACAATGGCGGTGCCCTTGATGTTCCAACGGCCGGAGCTAAGCATGCCGCCCCGGCCGGACAGGTCGGCGAAGTTGGAGATACGCCATAGACGCATCGTCAGGCGAAAATGCCATAATCGATGCGATGCAGTTCCTCTTCCACCAGGGAAGCACCGGTTTCCGACTGCAGGAGCGTGATAGGCGCTTCGTTGAGCACCCGGCTGCGTTTGCGCAACCAACGTTGCGCTTTTTCGTGGTCTCCGAAAACACGATCCGCCATTGTGGAAATGCGCTCGATGCGCATGACGCGATCGGACTCGGCAATACTCAGTTTCTCATTGCGTTCTTTCCTGCGCGCCAAAGTGCGCCGCGATCCTACGATCTTGTAGATTTCGTCATTGCTGAACCCACGGTGGCGGAGTTCTTCCACCTTGGTGAAGCTGACCAGGAATTGCCCCGTTGCGGCATCCCGGACCAAGCCATCCTGCGCAAGCTCGACCTTCTCCTTACGGGCGGCCCGTCTGGCAGCCGGCACGTGGACCTTGCGATGCGGATTGGACATGACGCGCCTCCGGTGCCATTTGCCCAAACATATATGCGCAATTGGCACAAGCGGCAAGGCGAGTGCCTTGGAGTTCGGGCTTTCCAAGCTGGCCCACCTCGTTTAAAAGCGCGGCCATGACAGTGGTCTCGCGTTCCGTCGCGATTACGATACGAATTACCAGCCCGGTGTTCCGGACGGCCTGAGAGCTGTCGGAGCCGCCGGGAATCTTGCGCGCGACCCCTCGCGCTTTTTCCAGATCATGATAGTTCAGGCCCGAGCTCCCTTGCCGCCGGGCAATCCACAATGGCAGACCAATGACCGATACAGCTGAAACGATCGACTATTCCAAGACGCTTTACCTGCCGCAGACGGATTTCCCGATGCGTGCCGGTTTGCCCGAGAAGGAGCCGGTGCTGGTCAAGCGCTGGCAGGAGATGGATCTCTACCGCAAGCTGCGCGAGGCCTCCGCCGGTCGCCCGAAATACGTGCTGCATGACGGCCCGCCTTATGCCAACGGCAACATCCATATCGGCCATGCGCTGAACAAGATTCTCAAGGACGTCATCAACCGCTCCTTCCAGATGCGCGGCCGCGACGCCAATTACGTGCCCGGCTGGGACTGCCACGGCCTGCCGATCGAATGGAAGATCGAGGAGCAGTACCGCGCCAAGGGCAAGAACAAGGATGAGGTGCCGGTCAACGAGTTCCGCAAGGAATGCCGGGATTTCGCCGCTCACTGGATCGGCGTTCAGGGGGCGGAATTCCAGCGCCTTGGCGTCATCGGCGACTTCAAGAACCCGTATACGACCATGGCCTTCCACGCCGAGGCGCGTATCGCCGGCGAACTGTTGAAATTCGCCATGTCAGGCCAGCTCTATCGCGGCTCCAAGCCGGTGATGTGGAGTGTCGTCGAGCGCACCGCGCTCGCCGAGGCCGAGATCGAATACCAGGACTACGAGTCGGATACGATCTGGGCGAAGTTCCCGGTCGCCAGTCTGGTGCGCCCCGTGGCTGACGGAGAGGCCGCACTGACCGAGGGCGCTCTCGATCTGCTGCAGGCCCATGTCGTCATCTGGACGACGACGCCTTGGACGATCCCCGGCAACCGTGCCGTCAACTATTCGCCGCGCATCGACTACGGTCTCTACGAGGTCACGGCAGCCGAGAACGCCTTCGGCCCGCAGCCGGGCGAAAAGCTGATCTTTGCCGATACGCTGGCCGAAGAGGCTTCGGTCAAGGCCAAAGTCACCTTGAATCGTCTTCGCAGCGTGTCGGCGCAAGAGCTTGGAAGTCTTACGCTTTCGCATCCCTTCAAGGGTCTTGGCGGCGGTTACGAGTTTCCGGTGCCCATGCTTGCCGGCGACCATGTCACCGATGATGCGGGCACCGGGTTCGTTCACACGGCGCCGGGCCATGGTCGCGAGGATTTCGACGCCTGGATGGACGCGGCCCCGGACCTGCGCGCGCGCGGCGTCGACACCGCGATCCCGTTCACCGTCGACGATGCCGGCTTTTTCACCAAGGACGCGCCGGGCTTCGGTCCGGATCGTGAGGGTGGCGCGGCGCGCGTTCTTGACGACAACGGCAAGAAGGGCAATGCCAACCAAGCGGTCATCGATGAGCTGATCAAGCGCAACGCGTTGTTCGCGCGCGGTCGGCTGAAACACTCCTATCCGCATTCCTGGCGGTCGAAGAAACCGGTCATCTTCCGCAACACGCCGCAATGGTTCGTTTACATGGACAAGGACCTCGGCGACGGCACGACGCTGCGCAGCCGTGCGCTGAAGGCGATCGACGACACCCGTTTCGTGCCAGGGGCGGGGCAGAACCGCATTCGCGCCATGATCGAGGAACGGCCCGACTGGGTGCTGTCGCGCCAGCGCGCCTGGGGCGTGCCGATCGCGGTCTTCGCCGACGCCGACGGCAATGTGCTCCAGGACGAGGCGGTCAACCAGCGCATCATGGACGCTTTCGAGAAAGAAGGCGCCGATGCCTGGTTCGACGCCGGTGCCAAGGAACGTTTCCTCGGCAATCACGATGCCTCCAGATGGAAGCAGGTCACGGATATCCTCGACGTCTGGTTCGATTCAGGCTCGACCCACGTTTTCACGCTGGAGGATCGTCCCGATCTCAAATGGCCGGCCGACGTCTATCTCGAAGGCTCCGACCAGCATCGCGGCTGGTTCCACTCCTCACTGCTCGAAAGCTGCGGCACCAGGGGCAGGGCGCCCTACGATACCGTCGTCACGCATGGCTTCACCATGGACGAGGACGGCCGCAAGATGTCGAAGTCGCTCGGCAACACCGTCGTCCCGCAGGACGTGATCAAGCAGTCCGGCGCTGATATCCTGCGGCTCTGGGTGGTGACGACCGACTATTGGGAAGACCAACGGCTCGGCAAGAACGTGCTGCAGACCAACATCGACGCCTACCGCAAGCTGCGCAACACCATCCGCTGGATGCTGGGCACGCTCGCCCATGATGATGGCGAGGAGGTGCCGCTGGAAGGGATGCCGGAGCTGGAACGGCTGATGCTGCATCGCCTCGCCGAACTCGATGAGGTGGTGCGCCAGGGCTACGATGCCTTCGAGTTCAAGCGCATCACCCGTGCGCTCCTCGATTTCATGGTGGTCGAGTTGTCGGCCTTCTATTTCGATATTCGCAAGGACGCGCTCTACTGCGATGCGCCGTCGAGCGCGAAGCGCAAGGCCTCGGTGCAGGTGGTGCGCCACCTTTTCGACTGCCTGGTGAGATGGCTGGCGCCGATGCTGCCCTTCACCATGGAAGAGGCCTGGCTCGACCGCCATCCCGATGCCGTCTCGGTACATCTCGACCAGTTCCCGGCGATCCCGGAAAACTGGAAGAACGAGGCGCTGGCGGAGAAATGGCGTAAGGTGCGGCAGGTGCGCCGCGTCGTCACCGGTGCGCTGGAAATCGCGCGTGCCCAGAAGGTGATCGGCTCGTCGCTGGAGGCGGTGCCGGTCGTTACCATCGACGATGCGGCGCTCGAAGCCGCGATATCGGATGTCGACATGGCCGAAATGGCGATCACCAGCGATCTCGTCATCGCCCATGGCGAGGCGCAACAAGGCGCCTTCACGCTCGAAGACGTGAAGGGCATCGCCGTGGTGATCGAAAAGGCCGAGGACCGCGGCCTGGTCAAATGCGCGCGCTCGTGGCGTTACACCGCCGATGTCGGGCAGGATCCTGCCTTTCCCGATGTCTCGGCGCGCGACGCCGCCGTGCTGCATGAGCTTAACGCGCTCGGCCGGCTTTGAAGGCCAGGCATATCGGTGCACAAATGCCACGCCGGTCGGTGCAAATCCGTCCGCGCGTTGCCCTTAACGAGTGGTTGAGGTAAACACGCGAAACTCCGGAAGACAAATTGTCGCCGGATTTTCGTCGCAGTGCTTGGACACGGGGACCGGACCTTGGGGCCGGCGGCGATCGAGAGGCTGTCTAGAGTGGGACTTTTTGGCATGACCGAGAGATTTAACGCGCGCCTCGCGCTGTTGGCGCCGCTTGTCGCATCGGGGCTCGCTCTGTCCGGATGTGTCGGTTCTCCGACCTACGGCACCGACAAGACCGCCGGCGAACAATTGGCCGGCGATCTCACGGGCGCTTTTTCGTTCGCGCCGAAGCGCAAGGAACACATCGATTACAAGCCGCGTCCGACCCTGGTGAAGCCGGCGCCTGGTCAGAAGGAAGCGCTGCCGGCGCCACAGGATAGCATCGAGAGCGCAAGCGCCGAATGGCCAGAATCGCCCGAGCAGCGCCGTGCCCGCCTGCGCGCCGACGCCACCGCACACCAGGATGATCCGTCCTACCAGTCGCAGATCGTCGACGACGTGCAGACGGATCCCGCCTCGGTGAAGAAGGCGATGGAGGAATCCGGATCGAGTCACCCGCCGCGTTGGACGCCTGCCGATTCCGACAAGGGCCGCGCCGCCGATATCCAGCGCCGCCTTGCCGAAAGCAAGCAGGGCGATCCGAATACCCGCAAATATCTGAGCGAGCCGCCCCTTGCCTATCGCGTCGCATCCGGCACGGCGCCGCAAAACGAACTCGGCGAAGACGAGTACAAAAAGGAACGCCGCCTGAAGAGAGAGGCGGAAGGCAAGAAGGGCGGCTGGTTCGACTGGCTGCCGTCCCTGTAAAAAGCGGGGCGAATTTGCTTTGCTGACGGGTATCGCACCCCGTTCAGTCGCGGCGTTCCCGAAAGAAATCCTTCAGCAGCAGGGCCGATTCGGCCTCCGCGATGCCCGCATAGATGTCAGGCGTGTGATGGCAGGTCGGCGAAGCGAAGAAGCGCACGCCGTTGACCACCGCGCCGCCCTTTTCGTCCGCGGCGCCAAAGTAGAGCCGGCGCAACCTGGCGAAGGAGATGGCGCCGGCGCACATGGCGCAAGGCTCCAGCGTCACATAGAGATCGTGTCCGGTGAGCCGCTCGCTCGACAGCCTTCGGCAGGCTTCGCGGATGGCCAGCATCTCGGCATGGGCCGTCGGATCGGCAAGCTCCCGGGTGCGGTTGCCGGCACTGGCAATGACCGTGCCGGCGCTTGCGATGACGGCGCCGACCGGCACTTCGCCGCGCGAGGCTGCCGCTTGCGCCTCCTCCAGCGCCAGCGCCATGAAATCGGGCCGCTTCACGCGGGTTTCCATTCCGATTATCTCCTCGCCACTCGACGGTGATCCTGTTATTGAGCGCATAACCTCGAAAATCGGGTACGGTTTTCGGAAATGATCATGCGCCAAATCAAAAATGCTACAGCGTTCGTTGCGCGCCCGAAAGGATGCGCCACGCTGTAGCAGCGCAAACGGACAAAGGCCACATGGACGACAACGACAAGAAATCTCCGCGCCAGAAGGGTCCGGGCAAAAGCGGTCCGAAACCGGCGGCCGCGCGTGGGCGCGATGCCGGCAAAGGCGGCAAGCCGGCCTTCGGCGCCAAGAAACCGTTTGCCAAGCGTGGCGACGGCGGCAAGCCCTTCGAAAAACGCGAAGGGCCGCGCAAGCCCTACGCGCCGCGCGGCGAGCGGCCGATGGCCGCCGATGGCGAACGGCCCCAGAAGCGCGAGTACAAACCGCGCGAGGGCGGGCGCTCGGAGCGGCCGTTCAACAACGGTCCGCGTCCGGAAGGCAAACCTTATGAGAAGCGTGAAGGGCCGCGCAAGCCCTACGCGCCGCGTGGCGACCGTCCAATGACCGCCGATGGCGAACGGCCCCAGAAGCGTGAGTATAAGCCGCGCGAAGGCGGCGAAGGCGGGCGCTCGGAGCGGCCCTTCAACAAGGGTCCGCGTCCGCAAGGCAAGCCTTATGAAAACCGCGAAGGCCCGCGCAAGCCGTATGCACCGCGCGGCGAGCGGCCAATGGCGGCTGAAGGTGCGACGGGTGAAAGACGCTTCGATCGTCCTAAGCGTGATTTTGCCGATCGGCCCAAGCCCGACTTCTCTGACCGTCCGAAGCGCGATTTCGCTGCCGACCGGCCGCAAGGCGGTTTCAAGTCCCGTCCGCGTCCTGCGGAGGCGCCCGAGGAAGCCGGCGAGCGGATCGCCAAGCGGCTGGCTCGCGCCGGGCTTGCCTCGCGCCGTGACGCCGAGGAGTTGATCGCGGCCGGCCGCGTCAAGGTCAACGGCCGGGTTCTGTCTTCGCCGGCCTTCAATGTGATGCCGGGCGACATCATCCATCTCGACGGCATGGAGATCCCGCCGATCGAGCGCACTCGGCTGTTCCTGTTCCACAAGCCTGCCGGTGTCGTGACCACCAACCGCGACCCCGAGGGCCGCAAGACCGTCTTCGACGTGCTGCCGGCTGAATTGCCCCGGCTGATGACCATCGGCCGCCTCGACATCAACACCGAAGGCCTGCTGCTGCTGACCAATGATGGCGGCCTGTCTCGCGTGCTCGAACTGCCGGCCACCGGCTGGCTGCGCCGTTACCGCGTGCGCGTCCATGGCAAGGTCGAGGAAAGTGCGCTTGCGGGCCTGCGCGAAGGCATTGCCGTGGACGGCGTCTTCTATGGCGCCATCGAGGCGAGCCTCGACCGCGAGCAGGGCTCGAACGCCTGGCTGACGATCGGCTTGCGCGAGGGCAAAAACCGCGAGGTCAAGAACATTCTCGGCGCGCTCGGCCTCGACGTGACGCGGCTGATCCGCATCTCCTACGGCCCGTTCCAGCTCGACGAGCTCCCCGAAGGCCATGTGCTGGAGATCAAGGGCAAGGTGTTGCGCGATCAGCTCGGCGAACGCCTGATAGAGGAATCCGGTGCCAATTTCGATGCCGAGATAACAAAACCGTTTTCCAACCTGCCGGTGCGGCGGGTCGAGCCGCGCCGCGAGGAGGCCGAGCGGCCGAGATTTTCGCGCGAGGGTGACCACCGGCCGATCGGCGAGGGCGGCCTGATCAAGAACCGCAAGCGCCGCGAAGGCAGCCGTGACGAGGCGCTGGGCAAACTGTCGACCAGCCCCGACAGAGGCGCGAGGCCGGAAAAAAGCTTTGGCGACCGCGGCCCGAGACCCGAACGCGGTGGCTTCGGCGACAAGCCGCGCGGTGGTTTTGGCGGCAAGCCAGGCGGCAAGAAATCCGAGCGCGAGCAGCGGCCGATCGAGCCGCCCGGCCAGCGCAAGGCCAATGTCTGGATGGCGCCGGGCGCGCGGCCGATCGGCAAGGGCAGGGCGGAGGCGGATGCTGCCAAAGCCGCTGAAGCCAAGGCCCGCAAGGCGTCTTTCAAGCCGGCCTATGGCAAGCCCGGCGGCAAGCCGGGCGGCCCAAAGCCGTTCGGCAAGCCGCGTGGCGAACGTCCGGGTGGCGGCGGCGAGCGGCCGCGCGGCGGTTTCAAGGGTCCAAGGGCGAAATGAGGATCGTCGGCGGCGAGTTTCGCGGGCGCCCGCTGGCGACGCCCCGCGGCAGCGCCATCCGCCCCACCACCGACCGCACCCGCGAGGCTGTTTTCAATGTGCTGGCGCATCGCTTTGCCGATCGGCTGCAGGGCGCGCGCGTGCTCGACCTGTTCGCAGGCACAGGCGCGCTCGGGCTCGAGGCGCTGTCGCGCGGCGCGTCCTATGGCGTCTTCATCGAGGAGTCGGCCGAAGGCCGCGGCCTGATCCGCGACAATGTCGAGGCCTTCGGCCTGACCGGCCGCACCAAGATATTCCGGCGCGATGCGACGGCTCTGGGCGAGGCCGGCACGCTGGCGCCGTTCGAGCTCGTTTTCGCCGATCCACCTTACGGCAAGGGTCTTGGCGAACGCGCGCTGAGGTCGGCCAAGCAAGGCGGCTGGCTGCGTCCCGGCGCGCTGTGCGTGGTCGAGGAGGCAGCGGCGGCGCCTTTCGAGCCGGGACCGGGATTTTCAGTTGTCGACGAGCGCCACTATGGCGAGACGCTGATCCGGCTTGTCGAGGCCGCCTGAGTTAAGCTTCATTTGCGGGCGAAGATGGAACGCGAGCCCTCTTCCCAGGGGAGCAGGTCGTGCCATGCCGGTAATCAACAATTCACTTTCACAACATCGGCTCGCCGCCTATCGTCCGTCATGAGAAACCGGAGCCATTGATGACATTTCAGGCTGAATGGCTGCGCAAGACGCTCTTGGCCACATCGCTGGCTTTGGTCATTGCCGGACTGGCCCCGGCGACCTTCGCCGCCGACAAGCGGCCGGCCGAGTTCAAGGTAACGGATTTTCTGCTCGACAATGGCATGGAAGTGGTCGTCATTCCCGACCATCGCTCACCGATCGTCACCCATATGGTGTGGTATAAGGTGGGCAGCGCCGACGAGCCGCCAGGCAAATCCGGCATCGCCCATTTCTTCGAGCATCTGATGTTCAAGGCGACGGCCAATCACGCCGCCGGCGAGTTCGACCGCGCCGTCTCCGACATAGGCGGCTCCAACAATGCCTTCACCTCCTACGACTACACCGCCTTCCACGAGACGGTGGCGCCGTCGGCGCTCGAGCTGATGATGAGCTTCGAGGCCGACCGTATGCGCAACCTCATCCTCACCGACGATGTCATCAAGACCGAGCGCGACGTCATCCTGGAGGAGCGCCGTTCGCGCATCGACAACAGTCCCGAGGCAGTGCTCGAAGAGGAACTCGACGCCACGCTGTGGCAGAACCAGCCCTACCGAATTCCGGTCATTGGCTGGATGCAGGAGATGGAGCAGTTGAACCGCACCGACGCCATCGCCTTCTACAACAAATACTACCAGCCCAACAACGCGGTGCTGATCGTGGCCGGTGACGTCGAGCCCGACACGGTCAAGGCTCTGGCCGAGAAAACCTACGGCAAGATCGCGCGCGGGCCCGACCTGCCGCCGCGCGTCCGCCCGGTCGAGCCGGAGCAGAACACCAGGCGCACGGTGACGCTGTCCGACGCCCGCGTCAGCGTGCCGAATTTCTCCACCCAATGGGTGGTGCCGTCCTACCACACGGCCAAGCCCGGCGAAGCCGAGGCGCTCGACCTGCTGGCGGAAATACTGGGCGGCGGCAACCGCAGCCGGCTCTATCAGGCGCTGGTGGTCAGGCAAGGCATCGCTTCCAACGCCGGGGCCTATTTCCAGGGCACCATGCTGGACGACACCAACTTCACCGTCTATGGCACGCCGCGCGGCGACGCCAGGCTCGTCGATGTCGAGGCGGCCGTCGACGCGGAGGTCGTGCGCATCGCCAGGGAAGGCGTCACCGTCAAGGAGCTGGACAAGGCCAAGGACCGCTATGTCCGCTCGATGGTTTTCGCCCGCGACAAACAGGATTCGATGGCCAATATCTATGGCGCCGAGCTTGCCACCGGCGGCAATGTGCAGGACATCGAGCAATGGCCGGAGCGCATCCGCAACATCACTCCCGGCGAGATCAAGGCCGTCGCCGCGCGCTATCTGGTGCTGGCCCGGTCGACGACCGGCTATCTCTTGCCGCAGCAACAGGCGGGGAATTGATGATGAAGAGCGAGCAACACGGCTCTTTCCCGTCTCCCAAACGGGGAGAAGGGAGGGCACGCGCAGCGCTTGTCACTTTGCTCCTTTCCATCTTCTTCCTGGTCCTGCCGGCGCTTGCCGCCCGCGCCATGGACATCCAGCAGGTCACCTCGCCCAAGGGCGTCACCGCCTGGCTGGTCGAAGACTATTCGGTGCCGATGGTGGCCATCCGTTTCGTCTTTGGGGGCGGCTCGACGCAGGATCCGCCGGGCAAGGAAGGGCTGGCCAATCTGATGACCGGTCTGTTCGACGAAGGCGCAGGCCCTCTGGACAGCGACGCCTTCCAGGTGAAGCTCGACGACGCCGGCGCCGAGATGAGCTTCGAGGAGACCCGCGACGGCATCTACGGTTCCATGCGCATGTTGGCCGAGCAGCGCGACGAGGTGTTCGACCTGCTGCGGCTGGCGGTCAACGAGCCGCGTTTCGACCAGGCGCCGATCGATCGCATCGGCGCTCAGATCCTGTCCGGCATCATCGCCGGAGAGAACGACCCCGACACGATCGCGCAGGACAGATGGGCGCGCGCGCTCTATGGCGATCATCCTTATTCGCGCTCCGATCAGGGCACCAGGCAGAGCATCGCCGCCATCACGCGGGACGATCTGAAGGCGCTGCACAAGGCCGTCTTCGCGCGGAGCGGACTGCATGTCGCGGTGGTCGGCGCCATCGACCCGGAAACGCTGAAGAAGAAACTGGACATGGTGTTCGGCAACCTGCCGCAGAACCAGGCGCTCGCGCCGGTTGCCGACGTCGAGCCGAATCTGGCGCGGCATATCGAGGTCGACTACGACCTACCGCAGACCTCGCTTCAGCTTGCCTGGCCTGGCGTGAAGCGCAAGGCGGCGGATTTCTTCCCTGCGGTTCTGATGAACGAGATTCTCGGCGGCGGCACCTTCACCTCGCGCCTGTTCCAAGAGGTGCGCGAGAAGCGCGGGCTGGCCTACAGCGTCAATTCCTCGCTCATCAACCAGGACCATGCCGACGCTCTGATCGTCACCACCGGCACACGATCGGACCGGGCCGCCGAAACCCTTGGCATCGTGCGGGACGTGGTCAAGCGGCTTGCCGAGGACGGCCCGACCGACGCGGAACTGGCGGCGACCAAGAAATACATGATCGGCGCCTACGCCATCAACAACCTGGATTCCTCCAGCGCCATCGCCGCGACCCTGGTCGAGCTGCAGCTCGACGACCTCGGCGTCGATTACATTCAGCGCCGCACCGGCCTTATCAACGCGGTGACACTCGACCAGGTCAAGGCCGCGGCGAAGAAGCTTTTGTCGGCCGAGCCGACCATCATGGTCGTCGGACCGCCCTTGGCCGGAGCCAACAAGGGATGAGCCTCACCTTCGGCATCGCCTTTGGCGGCGGCGGCGCGCGCGGTCTGGCGCACATCCATGTCATCGAGGCGCTGGACGAACTGGGCATCAGGCCGGTCGCAATCGCCGGCTCGTCGATCGGCGCCATCATGGGCGCCGGGATGGCCTCCGGCATGACCGGCAAGGACATCCATGATTATGCCCGCTCGATCCTCGGCCGTCGCGCCGAGGTGGCGAGCCGCATGTGGCGGGCGCGGCCCGGCACGATCGCCGAGGCCATGCAGGCCGGCATCCGCGTCAGTCAGTTCAATGTCGAACGCATCCTCAAGGCATTCCTGCCCGAAGCCATTCCCGAAACCTTCGCCGAGCTGAAAATCCCGCTGAAGGTGACGGCGACGGACTATTTCGGCCACAAGCTGGCCGTGTTCGCCGAAGGCGACCTGCATTCGGCGCTAGCGGCTTCAGCGGCCATTCCTGCCGTGTTCCGCCCGGTGATGCGCGACGGCCGGCTGCTGATCGACGGCGGCATCTACAACCCCGTGCCCTTCGACCTTATCGAGGATGATGCCGACATCATCATCGGCGTCGACGTGGTCGGCGCGCCGGAAGAGGCCGACCACAGGCGGCCGACCTCCGTCGACCTGATGTTCGGCGCCACGCAATTGATGATGCAGTCGATCATCGCCAACAAGCTGAAGCAGTGCCAGCCCGATATCCTGATCCGCCCGGCGGTGTCCAAATACCGCGTGCTCGACTTCCTCAAGATCGAGGTCCTGATGACCGAGACGGCGGACATCAAGGATCAGCTGAAGCGCGAGGTGGAGAGGGTGGTGGAGGCTAGGGAAAGTGCTGCCGTCGAGCAAAGACGGGGAAAGCAGACCGGGTGACGCGAGGTCCACACGTTGCCTCACGTCACCGCTATAGCTTTGATCCCGAAAACCAGGCGCCCTCCAGTCCTCTCTGGAAGAAGGGCACTCTAACCGACTACGATTTCGCCAGCACCGGCGCATACTCCAGCGCCACCACGCCGTTGCTGAATGGCTTGACGGAAATCAACTCAAGCGACACCGGATCGTCGGCCGGAAACAGCTTTTTGCCTTGGCCGACGGTGCCGGGGTAGCTCAGCAGCCTGACGCGGTCGACCAGACCATGGCGCAACAGTTCCTGCGCGACGTTGAGGCTGCCATGCACATAGATGTTGCCGCCGCTACCTAGCTTCAGTGTCCTGACCGCCTCCGGCAGCGGCCCCCTGAGCAGCTCGGCCGGTTTCCAGTCGAGCACCTTCAAATTGCTGGACGCGACGTATTTCGGCAGCGCGTTGAACCGGTCGGCGAAGTCTCCGGTTTCGCTCGGCCACGAGCCGGCGAAAATCTCGTAGGTTGTGCGTCCCAAAAGCATGGCGCCGCTGTCAGCCAGCTCGTCCTCCTTGAACCTGTTCATCTCGTCGTTCCAGGTCACGCCAGGCAGTTTCTCGACTTCGGCGATGCCATCGACGCTGATGAATTCGGTGACGATAAGCTTTCTCATTGGCGTTCTCCTTTCCACAAGGACGAACGATGATGGCTTTGTGCGACACGCTTCTGGAAATAACGCTGCGCTTGTTGTTTGCCCGGGCAGCGCCGGCCTCGGCCGGCGCCAATTGGCGATGCCGCCGATCATCGTCAGCGGCTAAAAATAGGGTCCGGCTGAGAAGCTGGCGACGCCTGGCGCAGTGCTCTCAGTCCTTCGCGCGCTCCACATAGGACCCATCGGCCGTCATCACCACCACGCGGGTGCCTGGCGCGATATGCGGCGGCACGGCGGTGCGCACGCCGTTGGAGAGCAGGGCGGGCTTGTAGGAAGAGGACGCCGTCTGGCCCTTGGTCGTGGGCTCGGTCTCGACCACTTCGAAGGTGGCCCGCTGCGGCAGCACCAGGGAGATGGCGATGCCGTTGAACTGCGAGACCTGAACCGGCATGCCTTCCTGCAAATAGGGGGCGGCATCGCCGACCACGGCTTCCGACACCGCCACCTGGTCGTAGGTCTCGGGGTTCATGAAGTGATAGCCTTCGCCGTCGGCGTAGAGGAAGGTGTGCTCGCGCTCCTCGACATAGGCGCGCTCCACCTGTTCGGTGGTGCGGTAGCGTTCCGAAACCTTCACCCCGTCGCCGATGCGGCGCATGTCGAGCTGCGTCACCGGCGTACCCTTGCCTGGGTGGATGTTTTCGGCAAAGAGGATCACATAAAGCTTGCCGTCCTTGTCGACGACATTGCCTTTGCGGAGCGAACTGGCGATGACTTTCACCACGGTTTTTTATCCTGCGAGAGTTGACGGGCGTTTGCCGGCTTGCGCGGCGCTGGATGGGGGCCTAGCGCATCTCGGCGCGAACCGCCAGCCCCCAACGCGAACCAGCGCGCCTTCAAACCGCCCATGACCGCCGCTTCGCCCTGGTGGACGCCGCATGTGCATGCCGATCGCCGTTCGCGCCTGATGCTGCGCAACGGCCTTGCCGCCGCCTTGCGCGACTGGTTCGCCCGTCGCGATTTCATCGAGGTGCAGGCATCGGCCCTGCAGATATCGCCCGGCAACGAGGCGCATCTGGCGGCCTTCGCAACCGAGGCGGTCGCGCCGGACGGGCAGCGCAAGCCGCTCTATCTGCACACGTCGCCGGAATTCGCCTGCAAGAAGCTGCTCGCTGCCGGCGAGACCAGGATCTTCAGCTTCGGCCCGGTCTATCGCAACCGCGAGCGTGGCCCTTTGCACCATCCCGAATTCACCATGCTCGAATGGTACAGGGTCGGCGACACTTATGAGAGCCTGATGCGGGATTGCGCGGATCTGCTGGCGCTGGCCGCGACAAGGGCAGGGGCCACGCGCTTCAGCTTTCGCGGCCGCGACTGCGATCCTTTCGCGGAGCCGGAGCGGCTGACGGTGGCGGACGCCTTCGCCCGCCATGCCGGGATCGATCTGCTTGCGACGGTCAGCGCCGACGGCATCACCGACCGCGATTCGCTCCATCAGGCCCTGACCGGTGCCGGCCTGCGTACCGCGCCCGACGACGGCTGGGCCGACCTGTTCAGCCGGGTGATGGTGGAGAAGATCGAGCCCAATCTCGGTATCGGCCGCGCGACCATCCTTTGCGAGTACCCGGTCGCCGAGGCGGCTCTGGCGCGACCGAGCCCACGCGACCCCCGCGTCGCCGAGCGCTTCGAGCTCTATTGCTGCGGCGTCGAACTTGCCAACGGCTTCGGCGAGTTGACGGACGCCGAGGAGCAGCGCCGGCGCTTCATCATGGAAATGGACGAGAAAGAGCGCGTCTATGGCGAGCGCTATCCGCTGGACGAGGATTTTCTCGCGGCACTGGCGGTCATGCCACAGGCCAGCGGCATCGCGCTCGGCTTCGACAGGCTGGCGATGCTGGCCACGGGCGCGCAAAAAATCGAGGATGTGATCTGGACGCCTGTTGCCGGGTCCTGAGTCCGCGCGCCACGGCTTGCACCATGTCAATGCGCGAAAATCTGCTCCAGCGAACGAAAGCCCTTGAATTCCAGCGCGTTGCCCGAGGGATCGCGGATGAACAGCGTCGCCTGTTCGCCGGGCTCTCCCTTGAAGCGGATCATCGGCCGCTCCAGCCAGTCTATGTCGGCGCGTGCTTCCAGCCGCGCGGCAAGCCGCTGCCAGTCATCCATCAAAAGCACGGCGCCGAAATGCGGGATCGGCACCGCCATGCCGTCGACCTTGCCGTCGCTGGCAGCCGGCGCGGCCGGTGGCCGCAGATGCGCCGACATCTGGTGGCCGAACAGGTCGAAATCGACCCAGGTCTCCGAAGAGCGGCCGATGGCGCAACCCAGCACCTCGCCATAGAAAGCGCGTGTTTCATCGAGATCACGGACCGGGAAGGCAAGATGGAAAGGCGTCATTGGAAATGCTCCGTGCTGGCGATGCGGTGCCGCGCTTCGCGATGGGCGGCTGAACCGATGCATTTTGATTGAAGCTTGTGCCATTGCACAAGCCGGACCGGAACAATAGATGGGGGACGGCGGCTCTCGGGCCAGCCGCAACAGCAGGATCACGCGCATGAGCGATATATCGGACGCATCAAGATTGACCGACCGCGTCGCGGCCCTGGTCGAGGCTGCCAAAAAAGCTGGCGCCGATGCCGCGGATGCCGTCGCGGTGCGTGGCCGCTCGACCGGTGTGTCGGTGCGGCTGGGCAAGGTCGAAAACACCGAGGCCTCGGAAGGCGACGACGTTTCGCTGCGTGTCTTTGTCGGCCAGCGGGTGGCAAGTGTTTCCGCTACTGCCGCGTCCGACCCGAAGGCGCTTGCCGAACGTGCCGTCGCCATGGCCATGGTCTCTCCCGAAGATCCCAACCAGGGCCTCGCGGATCCGGCGCTGCTGGCCAGGCAGACGCGCGATCTCGACCTGTTCGATGCAACAGAAGTATCGGCCGACCAGTTGAAGGAAGCGGCACTGGCCGCGGAAGCGGCGGCTCTGGCCGTCAAAGGCGTGACCAATTCGGCGGGCAGCAATGCCAGCGCCGGGCTCGGAGGGCTGGTATTGGCCACCTCGCACGGCTTCCTCGGCCATTATGTCGCCTCGCGCTTCTCGCGCTCCACGAGCGTCATCGCCGGCGAGGGTACCGGCATGGAGCGCGATTATGAATTCTCCTCGCGCCAGCATTTTGCCGACCTGGATGCGCCGGAAGACATAGGCCGCAAGGCCGGGGAACGCGCCGTGCGCCGGCTCGGCGCGCGCAAGGCCGCGACCGGACCGGTCGACGTGGTGTTCGATCCGCGCGTGGCGCGCGGCATTGCCGGCCATCTCGCGGGCGCCATCAACGGCGCTGCCGTCGCGCGCAAGACGTCGTTCCTGCGCGACATGATGGGCAAAAAGGTGGCTGCATCGGCCATTACCGTCACCGACGAGCCGCTGAGGCGGCGCGGCCAGGCCTCGCGTCCGTTCGACGGCGAAGGCGTCGAAGGCGACAAGCTTTTCATGGTCGAGAACGGCGTGCTCAACCACTGGTTCCTGTCCACCTCGGCGGCGCGGGAACTGGGTCTCGTCACCAATGGACGCGGTTCGCGCAGCGGTTCCTCTGTCTCGCCGTCTTCGACCAATCTTGCCATCGAGCCGGGTGAGCGCTCGCCAGAAGAACTGATTGCGTCACTCAAGACCGGCTTCTACGTCACCGAGGTGTTCGGGCAAGGTGTCGACATGGTGACCGGCGAATACAGCCGCGGCGCTTCGGGGTTCTGGATCGACAACGGCCAGCTTGCCTATCCCGTGGCCGAAGTCACGATCGCCTCCAACCTGAAGACGATGTTCCTCAACATGGTGCCGGCAAGCGACCTCGATCGCAATTTCGGCACCGCTGCCCCCACGCTGCTGATCGAAGGCATGACCCTTGCCGGAGCATGATCTGACCACGACCGGCGCCACGGAGGATCTGCCGCTGCTGCGCGATGCTGCCCGCGAGGCGGGTGCCATCGCGATGCGCTACTTCGGCAACAGTCCGCAAGTCTGGATGAAAGGCGGCACGTCGCCGGTCAGTGAGGCCGATCACGCCGCCGATGCGTATTTGCGCCAGACCCTGCTTGCGGCGCGGCCGGATTATGGCTGGCTGTCCGAGGAGACGGTCGACGATCCAGTGCGGCTTTCGGCGCGCCGAACCTTTGTCGTCGATCCGATCGACGGCACCCGCGGCTTCCTGGAAGGCCAGCGCACCTGGTGTGTCAGCGTCGCCGTCGTGGAGCATGGCCGTTCGCTTGCCGGCGTGCTCGAGTGTCCGGCGCTTAACGAGACTTACTGGGCGCTGCCTGGCCAGGGCGCCTTCCGCAACGGTAGCCGCATCGCGGTGCGCCAGCCCGGCGACAAGGCCGAAATTTCCGGATTGAAGCAGTTGCTCGACAGGATACCGGCCGGCTGGCAGGAACGGCTGAAGCGGGCGCCCTACAGCCCTTCGCTTGCCTATCGCCTGGCAATGATCGCCAACGGCACGCTCGATGCCACTTTCGTAAAGCCGAACGCGCACGACTGGGATATCGCCGCCGCCGACCTTATCCTGCGCGAGGCGGGCGGCCAGTTGCTCGACCCGCATGGCCGCGCGCCGCTCTATGCCGGCGAGGTGACCCGCCACGGCGCGCTCGCCGCCGGCAGCGGTGAACTGCTGGCGGTGCTCGTGGGCGTCATTGCCGGACTGGATGATTGAAAGCATTATCGAAGGTTCCAAAGTCGGCGGCTTTGGTCTAGACCTGTCACAAACTCACAATATGTGAAGGACCGAAATGGCCGCGGAAGACGGAAAGAAACAGCTTTTGCACCTGGTGTTCGGCGGCGAACTGAAGAAGCTTGGCGGCACCGAATTCCGCGATCTTGACGCGCTCGACATCGTCGGCATCTATCCCGACTATCAATCCGCCCATTCGGCATGGAAAGCCAAGGCGCAGGCCAGCGTGGACAATGCCCATATGCGTTATTTCGTCGTGCACCTGCATCGGCTCCTGGACCCCGACCACAAGGCTGTCGGTTGACTTCGATGGATAATGATCTGGCGAAAGCGCCGCCCGGCCAGGCTACGCCGACGGGCAGGGGCCGCAGCCGCGCCACCAAGGCCTTCTGGCGCAGGATCCGCAAGCCGCTGGCGCAGTCGCGATTCGTCAAGAACATCATCGTCGGCCTGCTGGCGCAGTTCGTCCGGCTGGTGCGCCTGACCAACCGCGTCGTCGACGGCTCGGCGAAATTGACCGGCGGTGCCTATGCCCAGTTCGAGCCCGGCATCATTGCGCTCTGGCACGGCCAGCATCTGTTGACGCCGGCCTACTACCCCAAGGGCAGGCCGCTCGTCGCCATGGTGTCGCGCAGTGCCGATGCCGAACTCAACGCCCTGATGATCGAGAGATTCGGCATCGAGGCCGTACGCGGCTCCGGCGGGCGCGACAATGCCAAACATCTCGACAAGGGCGGCGCCAAGGCATTGATCGCCCTGAAAAAGTCGCTCGTCGCCGGCAAG
The DNA here is from genome assembly GCF_006442495.1 of Mesorhizobium sp. B2-1-3. Classification (NCBI taxonomy): domain Bacteria; kingdom Pseudomonadati; phylum Pseudomonadota; class Alphaproteobacteria; order Hyphomicrobiales; family Phyllobacteriaceae; genus Mesorhizobium; species Mesorhizobium sp. B2-1-3. The sequence continues at coordinate 207,340 of NZ_VFWL01000010.1, read as the reverse complement.
AACGTCGCCATGATCGCTGACATCCCCCATGGCACGCCGCGCGATGCGGGGCTTGGCATCGTGCTCCTGGCGCGGCTCTCCGGCCGGCCGATCCTGCCGGCGGCCATTGCCACCAGCCGCCGCAAGGTGCTGGAGAAGAGCTGGGACAAGACGACCATCAACCTGCCGTTCGGCCGCTCGTCCATCATCATCGGTACACCGGTTTTCGTGCCGGCCAATGCCGATGACGCCGAGATGGAGCGCAAGCGCCTCGAAGTGACGGCCTCGCTCAATGCCGCGACCGCCGAGGCCTACCGTCTCGTGGATGCCCCGCGATGAGCGGTCGCTGGGCGCGTACCATGCTGACGGCATATCGTTTGGCGGGCGCTGTCGCCTATCCGCTGGTCGGACCCTATGTTGCCTGGCGCACCTCGCGCGGCAAGGAAGACCGCAACCGCCGCCGCGAACGCTACGGCGTCGCCGGCCGGCCTCGCCCCGATGGGCCTGTTATCTGGATCCACGCCGCGAGCGTCGGCGAAACCATAGCTGTCGTTCCCCTGGTCGAGAGCATACTCGACTACGGCGTCAACATCGTGCTGACGACCGGCACGGTAACGTCGGCCAAGGTCGCCGACGAGAGATTGGGAGACCGCATCATCCACCAGTATGTGCCGCTCGACCTCAAGCCGGCGGTTAGCCGTTTCCTCGACCATTGGAAGCCGGATCTGGCGATCATCGCCGAATCGGAGATCTGGCCGATGACGATTCTCGAGCTTGGCGCCCGCCACGTGCCTCAGGTTCTGGTCAATGGCAGGCTGTCCGACCGCTCCTTCACGTCCTGGAAGAAGCGCCCCAACATTGCCGAGGCGCTGTTCGAGAACCTTGCCCATGTCGTTGCCCAGTCCGATGTCGACGGCGAGCGTTTCCGCGCGCTCGGCGCCCGCCCGGTAACCGTCTCCGGCAATCTCAAGGTCGACACCAACCCGCCGCCGGTCGACGAACGGGCGCTGGCCACCTTGCAGCGGCAGATTGGCGGCCGTCCGACCTGGGCGGCGATCTCGACCCATGACGGCGAGGAAGTGGTTGCCGCCGAGGTCCATGCGATGCTGCACAAGCGTCACCACGGCCTGCTGACGATAGTAGTCCCGCGCCATCCCGACCGCGCCGAGGCCCTGGCCGAGCAGATTTCCGGCATGGGCCTCAAGGTCGCGCGGCGCAGCAAGGCCGACAGGATCGGGCCCGACGTTGACATCCTGCTCGGCGATACGATCGGCGAGATGGGGCTCTATCTCAGGATGACCGAGATCGCCTTTGTCGGCCGTTCGCTCACCTCCGAAGGCGGCCAGAACCCGCTCGAGCCAGCCATGCTCGAGACGGCGGTCCTTGCCGGACGCAACGTGCAGAATTTCCGCGAGGCCTACCAGCGCCTGCTCGACAGCGGCGGCGCCAAGCTGGTGCGCGACCGCGACATGCTGGCCGGTGCGGTCAACTTCCTGCTCACCAACGAAGTCGCGCGCCATGAGATGATGGCGGCCGGCGCCGCGACCGTCGATGAGATGCGCGGCGCGCTGGCGCGCACGCTGAAGTCGCTTGAGCCCTATATCCAGCCGCTGGTCGTCAAGGCGCGCCTGAAGGGCGCGAACGGGCGCTAAAATGGCCTCCGAAGCACCGCCGTTCTGGTGGGAGGAGCCGGACTGGCGCGTTTTCGCGCTGTCGCCGCTGTCGGCCGCCTATGCATTCGTCGCCGGCCGTGGCATGCGGCGGGCCAGGCGCGAGAAGATCGAAGCGCCGGTTCTGTGCATCGGCAATTTCACCGTCGGCGGAACGGGCAAGACGCCGGTGGCGATCGCCATGGCCGAACACGCCAGGCGCATGCGGCTCAAACCCGGTTTCCTCTCGCGCGGCCATGGCGGCTCCTTCGCCGAGCCGCATGTCGTCGACATCAAACACGACAGCGCCAGGCATGTCGGTGACGAGCCACTGCTGCTGGCCGAACACGCGCCCGTGGCAGTGACGCCGCACCGCGCCGCCGGAGCACGGCTGCTCATGGAAAACCATGGCTGCGATTTCCTGATCATGGATGACGGTTTCCAGAGCGCGCGCATCCATATCGACTATGCGCTGGTCGTCGTCGATGCGCGGTACGGCATTGGCAACGGCCGTGTCATCCCGGGCGGGCCGCTCAGGGCCAGGGTCGTCGATCAGCTGGTCTTCACCAGCGGGTTGCTGAAGATGGGTGACGGCACCGCCGCCGACGCGGTGGTGCGCCAGGCGGCGCGCGCCGGCCGGCCGATCTTCGAGGCTCACACCGAGCCGAGCGGCAAGGAACGCCTCGCCGGCAAACGCTATCTTGCCTTCGCCGGCATCGGCCACCCCGAGAAATTCTTCGACACGGTAGAGGAGGCCGGCGGCGAGGTGGCTTTGAAGCGGCCGTTTCCGGATCATCATTTCTACGCCGAGGATGAGCTTGCCGAACTGGCGGCCACCGCGCGCGCCGAAGGGCTCGGCCTCATCACCACCGCCAAGGATGCCGCCCGGCTGCGCCACGGCGCTTCGAAGGACTTTCTCGATCGTCTCGACGTGCTGGAAATCGACGCGGTCTTCGAGCTCGACCACGTTCCCGAACGTATCATCGAGGAGACGCTCGATGCCTGGCGCCAGCGTAAACTTAAGCTTAAGGGCTAAGGCGTTCAGCCTTCGATGGAATCGCCGACCCGCTCTGCTTCTTGGTTTTTACGCAACGGCGGACAGAAACGGCTGCGCATTCCGGGATTTGCTCAGCTTCGCTTGCGCAATTCCGGATGCGCCTCGATCTCGCGGCGCAATGAGGCCGCGGCGTTGATGTAGGGCTCCTGCCTCTCAACGCTCCAGTACTTCAGCTCGTCGAGCGGAATGCTTTCGCCGGTCACCGCGCAGCGCACGAACGCGCCCGGGCTCGTCACCTGGAAGTCGCCGTCGAGATAGCGAATACGGGCTTCCTTGCCGCCGGGGCCTTCGAAACGGTTCATCATGCTTTGGTGCCGAGCTTCATGCCGAGTTCATCGCCACAAATTGCCGGCAAGGTCAAGCATGGGACAAGCTCGAGGCAATGCTGATATCCTATTTGATGAGCCGAAGAGTACCATTGGTGGGGACATGATGGACATTTCTTCCGCTCGGCTGGCTTCCTTGCTCAAGGAGGCGATGACGCCGCAGGCGGTGCCGCCGGCGAAACCCGATGTGCTCAAGGCAGCGCTGGTCAAGGTGGCCTTGCGACCGCCGCTGCCGGCCTTTCGCCCGCAACCGGCCGTGGAAGCGCTGGCGGCCCTGCCGCCCGCGTCGGCCGAGACGTCGCAACAATTGGCCGCACCGCAGATCGTACGGGCCTATCAGGCGGCGATGGAGCCGGACATGGAAACCGCCGGAAAGACCGTTTCCGAGATTTCGGCGCGCAAGCAGGCGTCGCCAGGTGACGAGGCTCAGCGCGGCGTGCCAGTGGCCGTCACAAGAGCCGAAGACGGCGGCGCTGCCCGGCCCGCGCCGCTCTCGTGGCCGGCGTTCGTCTCGCCGCGGGTATCCGTCGTGCAAAAGGCGTCAGCCGACAATGTGGTGCCGGGGCGCATGACCGGCCAACCAAAGGGAGCCGCACCGGGGAATCGCGAACAAGGCGCGGTCGGCATCGGCCCCATCGCAACGGGCCTGCTGGTTGCCGCGCTCATTGCATTTGTCTGGTTGGCCATTCGCTAAAGCAAGTGTGTACGGTTTTCCCGGGAAACGCGCGTAGCGCTTTCCCTATGGAATTGCGCAAAACAAAGACATAGAGCGGTTCGCCGTTTCCGTGAAACGGTGAACTGCTCTGAAACCTACGTGTCGGCTTCGACGAAGTGTTCGATCTTTTCCGCCGACACACCGGCCTGCGCCGCGATGCGGCGCGACAGGTCGGCGGCAGCGGCGCGGGGCCTCCCGGCAGGACGATCGAGCCAGTAGGAAACGGGATTGAGCACAACGCGGTCGTCGACGGCCACGACACGCCCCGACCGTATCTGGTGTTCGGTGAGCGGCGGGCGTGCCAGCGCGATGCCCAGGCTGTGTGCGGCGGCATCGAGCACCAGATTGTAGTCTTCGAAGCGGCGGTCCTGCGGGCGCGGCCGGTAATCCATGTCCTGCGCGGCGAACCAGGCGCGCCAGCCGGATGCGTCGGAATCGTTGATCAGCGGGAATTTGAGCAGCCGGGCCGGGTCGCCGCCACCGATCTCCGGCGCGAGGCTCGGCGAGGCGATCGGAAACAGATACTCCTCGAACAACTGCATCGAAACGCGGCCCGGGATGCGGCCGCGTCCGCAGCGCACCGACAGATCGATGCCTTCATCGGCGAGATCGGCCTGGCGGTGGTCGACATCCAGCACGATGCGCAGGCGGGTGGGATCATTCTCAAGCGCCGCCATGCGTGGCATCAGCCACAAGCCGCTCACCGAAGGGATCGAAGCCAGCCGCACCACTGCGGTGCCGCGCGGTTCAACCCAACGGTCCGAATTGACCGAGATCAACGCGAAGGCTTCTGTGGTCCTGAGATGCAGGCGATTGCCTTCGTTCGTCAGCGTCACGCCGCGCGCCCCGCGTTCGAAAACCTTCAGGCCAAGCCAGTCCTCCAGCTTGGCAATCTGCCGGCTGACAGCGCCATGGGTAAGGTGGAGCCTCTGCGCGGCTGCCGAAAAACTCCCCGTGCGTGCCGCTGCATCGAAGGCGCGCAGTGTCTCGAGCGGCAAGATGCCGTCTAAGCTGTGATCCATAGTCACAACTGACCCTCGATTTGGTCGTTTGTCAATTGGTCCGAAAAAGCGTTTTCTCCCCATCGAGAGGCGAAAGAACGGGAGGACGATGAGATGAGGGCGATGACGAGCACGTTGAATCCAGCACAGCGGATGGACACCACCGCGGCCGTAGCGGTGGCGCTGACGGTGATTGGCTGGGCCTCCGCCTTTCCGGCGATCCGGGCTGGCCTCGCCGCGTTCGGGCCGCTCGAACTCGGCGCCCTGCGCTTTGCCATCGCCGCGGTACCTGCGGCGATCTTCCTTGCTGTCAGGCGGCCGACGCTGCCGCGCATAGGCGAGTTGTGGCGCCTTGCCTTTGGCGGCGCCGTTTTCGTCGCGCTCTACACCGCCATGCTCAATTTCGGCGAACTGACGGTTTCGGCCGGTGCTGCCGGATTCATCATCAATGTCAGCCCGATCTTCACCGCCATCATGGCGATGGCGCTGCTCGGCGAACGATTCTCGACGATGGCCTGGGTCGGCACCGCCATTTCCTTCAGCGGCATCGGCATTATCGCCATGGCCGACGGACAGGGCCTGCATTTCGACACGGGTGCGCTTCTGGTGCTGGGATCGGCGCTCTGTTCGGCCGTCAACACCATCGTGCAGAAGCCGCTGTTCGCCCGCCATCATCCACTGACCATCGCGGCCTCGAACATGGTGCTCGGCGCGCTCTGCCTGGCGCCCTTCCTGCCGGCAGCTTTTTCGCAGGCGGCGGTCGCCGATATGGCGGGGCTGGGGGCGGTCATCTATCTCGGCGTCGTGCCGAGCCTGATCGCCTATGCCGCCTGGGCGACGGCGCTTTCGCGCTTGCCTGCGGCGCGTGCCTCGAACTTCCTTTATCTGGTCTCTCCCATGTCCGCCCTGATCGGCTTCTTCTGGCTGGGCGAAGTCCCGATGCTGCTCGGCCTGCTTGGCGGCGCGCTGGCGCTAGGGGGCGTCATCGTAGTGAATTTGAAACGATAAATCAGAGAGTTGCGGCTGTTTTCCGACTCAAATCCACAAGTCGCGCTGCTTCAACCGGCAACCCCTGTGATACGGGCATAAGGCGCGCTATCCTGATTTGCGCTGATGGAGGGGATCGGGATGGGAAGAGCGTTCGTGGCCGCGTTTTTCTGCTTGCTGCTGCTGAGCCAAAAGGCCGTCGCCGGCTGGTATCACGTGGAGAACTACGAAGGGTCGATAGGGCCCGATCCCGTTCATTTATCGCTTCAGACATATGACAGCTTCGGCAGCGGCATAACGGTCGAGGGGAGCTACTTCTACGACGCCGGGCAGAGTCCGATCGCGCTCTACGGCACGGTCAGCGGCACCAGGCTCTCGCTGTGCGCGATTTCGGACGACCAGGAATTTGAACGCATCATGGTGATGGGATCGAAGACACCAGTCGATACCACGAATTGCCCGCTTTCCCTCGACATCGGCGAAAGCGGTGCGACAGGGACCTGGCGCAAAGGCGCGGACAAATTTCCGGTCACGCTGAAGAAGGTTGCAAGCCTCGACGACACGGGCGAGGCGAAACTCGACGGAACTGTCGAAATTCCCTTTTGGGCTGAAACCGCTGCCGACCGGTTTGCCGGACTTTACACAAACACCGGTTCAGGGATTTGCATGACGAAAATGCAGGTCATCAAGAAGACCAGCGGCAAGGTCGTCCAGCAAATCTCTTTCGATGACGATGGTTGCGATGCGGGCATGCTGATGACGCCTATCTACATGAACGTCCAAAAATGGGTGGAGCACCGTAAGGACATCATCTCCGTGAATTTTCGTGGCGGCGGCAACGGACACAGATGGACTACGTCTTCAATCGTGCCGCTAGAAAATTTCAGCAAAAGAACTGACCGAGGGCATCCGGCCTTGGAGGGCAACACTTTATCGCCGCCCGAACAATCTCTCGATGTCCGCCAGCTTGAGTTCGATATAGGTCGGGCGGCCGTGGTTGCAGGTGCCGGAGCCGGGCGTGGCCTCCATCTGGCGCAGCAGCGCGTTCATCTCCTCGGCCTTGAGCAGGCGGCCGGAACGCACCGAACCATGGCAGGCCATGGTCGCCGCGATTTTGTCCAGCCTTTCCTTCAGCGTGTCGACGGTGTCGTTGTCGGCGATCTCGTCGGCGAGGTCGCGCACCAATTGCTGGACGTTGGTCTCGCCCAGCATCGACGGTGTCTCGCGCACGGCCACGGCGCCCGGCCCGAAACGCTCGATGCCGAGCCCGAAGCGGGCGAGCGTTTCGGAATGCGTGGCGAGCCGTTCGGCATCCTCTTCAGGCAGGTCGACGATCTCCGGCAGAAGCAGCATCTGCGACGGCACGGCGCGCGCGTGCAGCGCGTTCTTCAACGCCTCGTAGACCAGCCGCTCATGCGCGGCATGCTGGTCGACGATGACAAGTGAGTCCCTGGTCTGGGCGACGATGTAGTTCTCATGCACCTGCGCCCGTGCCGCACCGAGCACCGTGCCAAGCAGCGTCTCCGCCGCTTCGCCCTGTCCTGCCCGGGCGTCGGCGCTGGCGATCGGGCCGGCATCGAACGCCGCCTGCTCGTTTTCGCCGAACCCGCCGTTTCGTTCGAATCCTGAACCCTGGAACTCCATGTCGAGTGGCCGTTGCGGCGAGCGTGCGTGGTCGAAACCGGCAGAGCCCGAGGCGCGGTAGGCCGCTTCGTAGCTGCGGTGACCATTGGCCGGGCCGCCATGGGCGTATGACGCCGCTCCCGGCCGGAACGCCGCCATCATGCCGGCGGCACCGGAAGTGGCGGCGCGGATGCCGGCTTCGGCAAGCGCCTGACGGATGGCGCCGACTATCAGCCCGCGCACCAGGCCGGGGTCGCGGAAGCGGACATCGGCCTTGGCTGGGTGGACATTGACGTCGACGATCGCCGGGTCGAGTGTCAGGAAAAGCACCGTGACCGCATGGCGGTCGCGTGGCAGGACGTCGGCGAAGGCGCCTCTGATAGCGCCGGCGATCAGCTTGTCGCGCACTGGCCGGCCATTGACATAGGCATATTGCTGCAGCGCGTTTGCGCGGGTGAAGGACGGGATCGATACATGGCCGGTCAGATGCACGCCTTCGCGCATCGCATCGATGGCAATGGAATTGTCGGGAAACTCGGCCCCCATCACCTGGGCGATGCGGCGCAGGCGTCCGTCCGCGCTGTCATCGGTCGCCGGCAATTCAAGCGTCGAGCGGTCGGAACCGCTGAGCGTGAAGCGAACGGTCGGAAAGGCGATCGCGATGCGCTTGACCACGTCGCTGGTCGCCGAGCTTTCGGCGCGCTCGCCTTTCATGAATTTCAGCCTTGCCGGGGTGGCGAAGAAAAGGTCGCGCACCTCCACGGTGGTGCCGCGATTGGCCGCCGCCGGCCTGACGGGCGAGATCCTGCCGCCCTCGATGCCGATCTCGGCGGCGCTGTCGCTTGCCGCCGTGCGCGAGCGGATCGACAGCCGCGAGACCGAGCCGATCGATGGCAGCGCCTCGCCGCGAAAGCCGAGCGAGCGGATGTCGTGGATGTCTTCGGCAAGCTTGGAGGTGCAATGGCGTGCGATCGCCAGCGAAAGCTCCTGTTCGGGGATGCCGAAGCCGTCGTCGGTGACACGGATCAGGTTCAACCCGCCGCCTGATGTGACGACCTCGACCTTTCCCGCACCGGCATCAAGCGCGTTCTCGACCAGTTCCTTCACCACGCTTGCCGGACGCTCGATGACTTCGCCGGCGGCGATCTGGTTGATCATCGTTTCGGAAAGCTGGCGTATGGGCATGGTGACAGTATAGGCGGATTCGTGCCGAGCGGGCGAGGGTGAAGTACGGTGAAAACAGTGAACGACCTCACGCTTGCGCTGCCAACCAATCCCGTACCTTGCGGGCATTCTCGCTAAGCTCCCGGTTCCTCGGCCAGATGACATAGAACGCCTTGCCGGTCTTGAGCACATGGTCCGTCACCGGCACCAGCAGTCCCGTCGCGAGCATCCGCTCGGCAAGGTGGCGCCAGCCGAGCGCGATGCCTTGCCCTTCCATGACGCCCTGGATTACCAGCCCGTAGTCGTTGATGCGCAGGCCGCGTGCGGTATCGCCGAGACGGGCGCCGGCCGATTCGAACCACTCATTCCAGCTCGCCGCCTCCCGATAGGGCTCCTCAAGATGGATGAGACGGTGCGTGGCCAGTTCCGCGACCGATTTGGGCAGGCCGAACTTCGCCGCGTAGCTGGTGCCGGCGACGGGAAAGATCTCTTCGTCGGCAAGCGGCAGCGAATGATAGTCCTGCCAGTCCCTCGGTTCGCCGCCGCGCACGGCAAGCGGGATGCCCTCTGCGATGATGTCGAGGTCGCGGTCGGCGGTCTGGATGCGCAGATCAATGCCCGGCAGTTCGTCGCGGAACTGCTGCAGCCGCGGCATCATCCAGAAGGAGCCGAACGCAGTCGAGGCGGCAAGCGTCACGTGGCCTCCGGTCGCCTGCAGGCGCAGATCCTCCGCCGACTTTCGGATGTGGGACAGGCCCAGCGAAACGTCGGCGTGGAAACGCTCGCCGGCCTCCGTCAGGCTGACCTGCCGGTGACGGCGCTGGAACAGCTTGGCGCCGAGCTGTTCCTCCAGCCCGCGCACCGCGTAGGAAACGGCGGCCTGGGTCATGCCGAGCTCTCGCCCGGCGGCGGTGAAGCTCGACAGGCGGCCCGCCGCCTCGAAGACGATCAGGCTGCCGGCCGAGGGCAGGAGGTGGCGCAGGTTTCGCATAAGCAGAGCTTATACAAGAGATCAGGATTTTCCAGCGTCACATTCCTGTTTTGTGCGTCTAGGCTGCGAGGTATAAGAGGAATGGAGTTGCCATGAACGCACCGGCCGCTGTGACCGAACACGCCAATCGTCGAGCCGGCGGCCGCCTGGGGCGCAAGGCGCTGCGGGGAGCTCCGGTAACGTCGTTTCCGACACTGGTCCGCCAAATCCCCGTCTATCAGATGGTGCCGGACGAGGCAGTGGAACTCATACACCAGGAATCGCTCGCCATCCTGGAGGACGTCGGATGCGAGTTCCGCGACGATGAGGCCATCGAAATGTGGAAGGCCGCCGGCGCGGACGTCTCCGAGACAAGAGTGCGGATCGACCGCGCCTTGCTGATGGAGCTCGTCTCGAAGGTGCCGTCGGAGTTCACGCTCAACGCGCGCAACCCTGAGCGTACGGTGCGCGTGGGCGGAAAGAATTCCATCTTCGTGCCGATGTATGGCGCGCCTTATGTGCGTGACCTCGACAATGTCAGGCGCTACGGCACGCTCGCCGACCTCAACAATTTCCACAAGCTCGCCTACATGGCGCCGGCCCTGCATTCCTCGAGCTCGATCATCTGCGAGCCGATGGAAATAGCGGTGCCCAAGCGTCACCTCCACATCATCCATTCGGCGCTGAAGCATTCCGACAAGCCGTTCATGGGCATCGTGACGTCGAAGGATCGGGCGGAAGACACGATGGCGATGGCGGGCATCGTGTTCGGTGAGGATTACGTGCGCGACAACCCTGTGCTGGTGTCGATTACCAACTGCAATTCACCGCTGGTATGGGATGCCACCATGCTGGATGCGATGAAGGTCTATGCCCGTCACAATCAGCCGCTGATCCTGGCGCCCTTCGCGCTCTGCGGCGCCTCGACCTCGGCCTCGGCCGTGGGCGCGGTGGCGCAGGTCAATGCCGAGGCGCTTGCCGGTGTAGCGTTCACCCAGCTCCTGCGTCCCGGCTCGCCTCAAATCTACGGCCAGTTCATGGTCACGGTCGACATGAAGACCGGCGCTCCGATGGGCGGCACGCCGGAGGCCGCGCAGATGATGTATCTGATGGGCGCGCTGGCGCGGAAATACGGGCTGCCGTGGCGCACGTCCGGCTTCCATGTCGGCTCGAAGCTGAACGATGCCCAGGCCGGCTACGAGGCGAACATGCTCATGCATGCCGCCATCCTTGCCGGAGCCAACTACATCTGGCACTCGGCCGGATGGCTCGAGGCGGGTCTCACCTGCGGCTATTCGAAGTTCGCGACCGATTGCGAACAGCTCGTCGGCTGGTACAAATATGCCGGCGGGCTGCCGTTCGACGATTTCAAGGAAGCGATGGCCGCCATCCGCGAGGTGGGGCCGCAGGGCCATTTCCTCGGCACCCAGCACACGCTCGAGCATTTCGAGCGGGCCTTCTTCATGCCCAGCATCATGGATTTCAATTCCTATGAACAGTGGAAGGCCGAAGGGGCGAAGGACCACGACACGCGCGGCCGGGAGAAAGCGCGCAACATGCTGGCCGATTATGAGGAGCCGAAGCTCGATGTGGGCATCGCCGACGGTCTCAGGGATTTTATCGCGCTGCGCGAGGAGAAATTGCCGGACAGCGTTAGCTGACGGGACGAAGATCTGACGGGAACCACAAGGGAGGAAAAAATGACGCTTTTCAAAAGCAATGGTGATCGTGTTCCAAGCGCCATAGAGGAGATGGCCAACGAGGCGCGTGCGGGTCGGATCGATCGGCGCGAATTCCTGGCGTTGGCAAGCGCCTTCGGGGCATCGACGGCTCTGGCCTATGGCATGATCGGCCTTGCCGCGCCGACGGACGCCTTGGCCGAGGAGCCGAAGAAGGGCGGAAAGCTGCGTGTCTCGATGTCGGTCAAGGCGCAGAAGGATCCGCGCACCTACGACTGGGTTGAGCTTGCCAACATCTCGCGCACCTGGCTGGAGCCGCTTGTGCGCTATACCAGGCAGTTCACCTTCGAGCCGGTGCTGCTCGAAAGCTGGGACATCAACGACGACGCCACCGAATATACGCTGCACGTGCGCAAGGGCATCACCTGGAACAATGGCGATACCTTCAACGCCGATGATGTGGTGCACAATGTGACGCGCTGGTGCGAGAAGGGCGTCGCCGGCAACTCCATGGCCGCGCGTGTCGGCGCGCTGATCGACGCCAAGACCGGCAAGGCAAGGGACGGCGCGATCACCAAGATCGACGACAACACGGTCAAGCTGAAGCTCTCCGAGCCCGACATTTCGCTGATCCCGAACTTCACCGACTATCCGGCGCTCGTCGTCCACCGCAATTTCGATGCCGATGGCGCCGATCCGATCAAGAAGCCGATCGGCACCGGACCCTTCGAGCTGGTCTCTTACGATGTTGGCCAGAAGGCTGTCGTCAAGCGCCGCGAGAACGGCAAATGGTGGGGCGGCGAAGCTCCGCTCGACGGCGTCGAATTCATCGACTACGGCACCGACTTCAACGCCACGGTGAATGCCTTCGATTCCGGCGAAATCGACCTCAATTTCGAGTCGCCCGCCGATTTTATCGACATCCTCGACAAGATGGGGCTGGAGAAATCGGAGGTGGCGACCGCGACCACCCTGGTTGCGCGCACCAACGTCACGCACAAACCCTACGACGACAAGCGTGTTCGCAACGCGCTCCAGATGGCGGTCGACAACAACGCGGTGCTGCAGCTTGGCTATAGCGGTCGCGGCACGGTCGGCGAAAACCACCATGTCAGCCCCATCCATCCGGAATATTACCCACTGCCCAAGAAGGAGCGTGATGCCGCTGGCGCCAAGAAGCTGATGGCGGGGGCGGGGCAGGCCGATTTCGAGCATGAGCTGATCACCATCGAGGACGATTGGCAGAAGAACACCGGCGATGCCATCGCGGGCCAGCTGCGCGAGGCCGGCATCAAGGTGAAACGGACGGTGCTGCCGGGCTCGACGTTCTGGAACGACTGGACGAAATATCCCTATTCGATGACGATCTGGTACATGCGCCCGCTCGGCGTCCAGGTGCTGGCGCTCGGCTATCGCACCGGCGAGGCCTGGAATGAATCGGCGTATTCGAATCCCGATTTCGACGCCAAGCTCAAGCAGGCGCTATCGCTGATCGACGTCGCCAAGCGCAAGGAGGTGATGAAGGATGTCGAGCAGATCCTGCAGGATTCCGGCGTCATCATCCAGCCGTTCTGGCAGAAGCTCTACAGTCATACGAGCAAGAAGGTGAAGAACTACGGCGTCCACCAGACCTTCGAAATGGACCTCCAGAACGTCTGGCTGGACGCCTAGCTGCAATGGTTGGCGAATGCCGGCACCCCTTTCAGGTGCCGGCTGTCCGGCAAAAATCGATTTTGGCCGCGGGCGCTGGCGCTCGGGTGCTGCCGCTAAGGCTTTTGAGGAGCGGTACATGTCTGGGCAGGTCTTCAACCGGTTGTTCACGCCGATTGCTCTGCGCGGCAAGACCTTACGCAACAGGATCGTGTTCGGAGCCCATACCGCGAACATGGCAGTAGAGGGACTGCCGACAGAACGGCATGTCGGCTATTATGCCGAACGCGCTATCGGCGGCGCGGGCATGATCGTCGTCGAGCCGATGCCGGTGCACCGGGCCGCGGTTCTTACCCGCGGCAACTTCCGTCCTTCCGACGACAGCGTGATCCCCCATTTCCGCAAAGTGACGGAAGCGATCCGCGGCAACGGCGCCGTCGCCATCCAGCAGCTCTATCATGTCGGTCAGCATGCGGACGCGGACAACTCGTTCCATGCCGGCTGGTCCCCTTCCGGACTGCCGAGTTATCACGACTCTGACGGTTCGCATCGAATGTCCGAAGCCGAGATCGAAGAAACGATCGACGGTTTCGTGCAGGCGGCGCGCCGTTGCCGCGAGGCCGGTTTCGACGGCGTCGAGGTCTGGGCGGCGTATCATTCGATGCTGGACCAGTTCTGGACGCCCTGGTCCAACCGCCGCGACGACCGGTGGGGCGGCAGCCTTCAAAATCGCACCCGGATGAGCCGTGAGGTGATGAGCAGAATTCGCCGGGAATGCGGCGATGATTTCATCATCGGCCTTGCGGTCAACGACGAACCGGAAGTGGAGGTGGCGCTGAAGCGCGAAGCATTGGCCGAGATAATCGACCTCCACGACCGCGATTCTTTGATGGATTATGTGACTTGTGGAACGGGCTCCTACTTCGATTTCTACAAAATCATCCCGACCTTTGTTTATCCGGAAAAGCTCGGCGCCGACCTGGCGTCCGTGCTCAAAGCCACCGTGCGCCACGCGTTGGTCACCGCCGAGAGTCACATCCGTACGCCGCAGAATGCCGAAAGTGTGCTGAGCGAAGGCCACGCTGATCTGGTTTCCATCGTGCGGGGGCAGATCGCCGATCCGCACCTGGCCGCAAAGGCCGCCGCCGGACGGCCGGAAGACATTCGCGGGTGCCTGTCCTGCAACCAGATGTGTTGGGGCCGACGCAGCCGCGACTACTGGATCAGCTGCGTCATCAATCCCTCGGCGGGGCGGGAATGGGAATGGGGCGGAGATCGCTTCGCCCCGGCTAGCCAACCCAAGCGCGTACTGATCGTCGGCGGCGGTCCCGCCGGCCTCGAAGCGGCGCGTGTAGCAGCCGAACGCGGTCACCGTGTCACGCTGGCCGAGGCTTCCGACCGTCTTGGGGGGCAGTTCCGCCTTGCGGGGCTGCAACCGCGCCGCGCCCAGATTCTGGATCTGATCGACTGGTACCAGCGCCAGCTCAGCCAGCTTCAGGTCGACGTCCGGTACGGACAATATGTCGAGGCGGAGGATGTCGAGCGCGAAGGCGCGGACCACGTCATCATCGCAACCGGCTCGATGCCTTCAGACGGCGCTTTCCAACGGGCATTGCCGCAGTGGGAAAGCATCCCGGGCGGCGGGCTGGTTCTCTCGGCCGAAGCCGTGATGGCCCGTGAGGCGAGACCAGGCAAAAATGTTATCTTGCTCGACGATGGCGGCAATTGGAAAGGGTGCGGCACCGCCTGGAAACTCGCCGAGGACGGTCACAATGTGACGCTTGTGACACCTGACGCCCTGGTTGGCAAAGAGCTTCAGCGAATGGCCGTCGACGCGCCGCTGCGCCGCGCACTCGCCAGGCTGGGGGTGCGGTTTCTGACCGAGAGCGCCATCGTTCATTGGGAGGGGAAGGCCGCCAGGGTCGCTTCCCTGCTCGACGAAACCGAGCAGGACGTCGAAGCCGATGCGCTGGTCTTCGCCACGACGAGTATGGCAGCCGACATGCTTTCCATCGAACTCGACAGGCGCAAAATTGCCCACACGTCGATTGGTGATTGCACCGCCTCAAGGCAGGCGGCTTTTGCCATCCATGATGGCCGCAAGGTGGCGCTTGGTCTCTGATCGCAGTCTTGGCACGCACGACTGTCGGATGACCTGCATCGGCCGCGACGCGGCCGCGGGCTTCATGAGCCGCAAAAAAGCCGATATGCAGGATGCGTGCTACTGGATTGCGCCAAGCCATCAAAAGCCGGAGATTCTGCATGAGACTGACAGTGCTCCTTGCCGCCCTTGCGACGGCCTTTCCCGCTGTCGCCCTGGCCGGTCCGGCGTCGGACGCCGTGAAGTTCTTCTATGTTCCGGATGTCAAGTTCGAGGCCGACGCAAAATACCGGGATCGCTTCACCGAGCCGGTGACGAGACTGTTCGACCTCAACGATCAGGCAACGAGGAAGAATCCGGACCAGGTCGCCTGCATCGATTTCGATCCGGGCCTCGATGCGCAGGATTTCGACCAGAAGACCGTCTCCAAGACCCTGAAACTGTCCGAGATGGTGGATGGCGATACTGCCCAGGTGGTGGCGAGCTTCAGCCTCTTTCCGGAAGGAGACGATGCACAACGCGAAATGCATTGGTCGCTGAGGAAGATCGGCGGCAAGTGGAGGATATCGGACATCGCATCGAAGACCAGCGATTGGACGCTGAGCCAGCTCGAATGTCTGGCGGGCCAAGATCCGGAGTGATCCGATGGCCCGCCGCCGGTTCCTGGCACTGTCGGCCGTGTGCATTATGGCGGCGGACTTGAGTGGCGGCGCCGCGCAGGGGCTACTCGGCACGCCGCCGGCAAACGCTCCGGCGGCCACCGCGCCCGACGACAACGGGTCGCCGCCAGCGCCTGCACCTCGCGCAGCCGCCGAGCCGGCAACACCACCGGCTGCCTCGCTGAGCGAACCTGCCGCCCCAATTCAGCTGGGCTCGCCGACAGCGGTGGTCCGGCCATTCTACGACCAGGTCGGCTTGGAGGTCGATCCGTCGCAGCGCCGCCATTTCGTCGATCCGGCGAAAACGGTGCTCGACAAGAGCGATGCGCTGCGCAAATCCGGGCAGGGCGAGTGCCTCGACCCCAACATGGCGCTCGACAATGCCGACTATGATAAGGCCGAGATCGACAAGAGCCTGAAGACGCTCGAGGCGATCAATGGCGACCAGGCCAAGGTCATCGTCGCCTTCGTCGTCGCCGGCAACCCGCACCGCCTTGAGTGGAAGTTCAAAAGGGTCGACGGCGAATGGAAGATATCGGACCTGCTATCGGTGACCGGTGAATGGGCGCTCAGCCAGTACCAATGCGAATGATGGTTCGAGCTAGCCTCGCCCGCGATAGGGCGCCACTCCGGTCTCGGGCAGCCAGGCGCCTTCCGGCGGCGCGCCCGTCTGCCAGAATACGTCGATCGGAATGCCGCCGCGTGGATACCAATAGCCGCCGATGCGCAACCATAGCGGGCTCGTTGCCGCCACGATGCGGCGGCCGATCATGACGGTGCATTCCTCATGGAAAGCACCATGATTACGGAACGAGGTCATGAACAGCTTGAGCGACTTCGATTCCACCAGAGCCGCGTCGGGTGCGTAGTCGATGACAATATGGGCGAAATCAGGCTGGCCGGTGACCGGGCACAGCGAGGTGAATTCCGGGCAGGTGAAGCGCACGATGGCCGGCGGGCCGTCGCCGCGCGAAAACGGCACGGTTTCCAGGACCGCCGCTTCCGGGCTCTGTGGCGTCTCGACATGCGCGCCGAGCTGGGTGAGGGTTTTGGTATCGATCATGGACGGCTCCTTGTCTGCCTGTCGCCGGAAGCACGCTTCCATGGCGGTCGGCGCGAACGAAGATTGGAATAAACGCCGCAATCCACTCAGGGGCGGCGCATCTGGCCGCTCAATAACACAATTTGAAACCGCAGGAAGACGATGACCAGCAACGATCCGCTTCTCCAGCCCTATCAGCTCAAGCATCTGACGTTGAAGAACCGGGTGATGTCGACCAGCCACGAGCCTGCCTATTCGGAAGACGGCATGCCCAAGGCGCGGTACCGGCTCTACCACACGGAGAAGGCCAAGGGCGGCATGGCGCTGACAATGACCGCCGGCTCGGCCATCGTTTCACGCGACAGCCCGGCCGCTTTCGGCAATTTGCATCTCTATGATGACGGGATCGTGCCATGGCTCGCGGAACTGGCCGACGCCTGCCACGAGCATGACTGCAAGGTGATGATCCAGATCACCCATCTCGGCCGTCGAACCGGCTGGAACAAGGCCGACTGGCTGCCCGTGCTGTCGGCTTCGCCGGTGCGGGAGCCGGCACATCGCGCCTTTCCCAAGACCATCGAGGATTGGGATATAGAGCGCATCGTTTCCGACTATGCTTCCGCCGCCCAGCGCTGCCAGGCCGCCGGTCTCGACGGCATCGAATTCGAGGCTTACGGCCATCTGATGGACGGCTTCTGGTCTCCGTCCACCAACCATCGCGACGACGAGTTCGGCGGCTCGCTCGACAACCGGCTGCGGTTCACCGACATGGTTCTCGACGCCGTGCGGGCGGCCGTCGGCGAAAAATTCGTCGTCGGCATACGCATGGTCGCCGACGAGGATTTTTCGCAAGGCCTGTCGAAAGAGGAGGGCGTCGAGATCGCCAGGCGGCTGGCCTCATCAGGCAAGGTCGATTTCCTCAACATCATCCGCGGCTCGATCGAGACCGACGCGGCACTGACGAAGGTCATTCCGGTGACCGGCATGCGCTCATCGCCGCATCTCGACTTCGCCGGCGAGGTGAGGGCGGCGACGAAATTCCCGACCTTCCACGCGGCGCGAATTTCCGACGTCGCAACCGCGCGCCACGCCATCGCCGCCGGCAAGCTCGACATGGTCGGCATGACCCGCGCCCACATCGCCGATCCGCACATCGTCCGCAAAGTGATGGAAGGGCGCGAGCACGAAATCCGCCCGTGTGTCGGAGCCACCTACTGCCTCGACCGCATCTACGAAGGCGGCGAGGCGCTCTGCGTCCACAATGCGGCGACCGGCCGCGAGGCGGACATTCCGCATATCATCACCAAGGCCGAGGGACCAAAGCGAAAAGTCGTCGTCATCGGCGCTGGTGCAGGCGGACTGGAAATAGCGCGCGTGGCCGCGGAGCGCGGCCATCAGGTGACGGTGCTGGAGGCATCGGGCCAGGCCGGCGGGCAGGTCAGGCTGGCGACGCAGAACCCGCGCCGCAAGGAATTGATCGGCATCGTCGACTGGCGGCTGGCCGAACTCGACCGGCTCGGCGTCGAGATCCGCTACGACAGTTGGGCCGAGAAGGACGACGTTCTGGCGTTGTCGCCCGATGTCGTGGTGATCGCCACCGGCGGACTGCCGCAGAATCCGCCGCTGACGGCGGGCGACACTCTTGTCACATCGAGCTGGGACATCATGGCTGGCAGCGTCAAGCCGGCTGAAAACGTGCTGCTCTATGACGACAATGGCGGCCATCAGGGAATGGGCGCTGCGGAACTCGTCGCGGCCGCCGGTTCGAAGCTGGAACTGGTTTCGCCGGAGCGATTCTTCGCGCCGGAAATGGGCGGCATGAACCACGTACCCTACATGCGCGCCTTCCAGGAGAAGGGGGTCACCATCACTATCAACACAAGGCTGCGCTCGGTGCGCCGCGAGGGCAATCAACTGGTTGCCGAGCTTGCCTCCGATTTCGCCGACGGCTGGCGCGGCGAGCGGCGGGTCGACCAGGTGGTGGTCGAGCATGGCACGGCGCCGCTAGACGACCTTTATCTCTCGCTGAAGCCATTGGCGACGAACGGCGGCGCCATAGACTATGAGCGGCTGGTGAGTGGCGGCGACATTTTTCCCGAGCGCAATCCGCAAGGATCTTTCGTGCTGTTCCGCATCGGCGATGCCGTCGCCTCGCGCAACATCCACGCCGCCATCTATGACGGCATCCGGTTCGGGCTAAGGATTTGAAAGGCTGCTGTCGCTAACAATTTCGAGGAGGCGCAACGGAACCTCCGCAAGGAGAGCCATCTGCTGCCTTGGTTCGTTGCGCGCCGCGTACGCCGCCTGCTTGCGCCGGCACCGTACGATTCGTGATCAGAACATTCTGGCGGTGGCCATGCAGAGCACGGTGAGAACCAGCAGCCAGGCGGCGATTCGCTCGCCTTGGGCCATCTTCGCGCGCAGGGCAGGTTCGGTGGCCGCGTCGGCGCCAGCAAGCTGCGTGCTGGTGCGGCGGACCATGGTGCTGAGCACTCCAGCCGCGGCGAAAGCGGCAACGATGCCGAGGGCCAGCACCATTTCCATCGAGCCGAAATAGGCACCATGGAAAAAATACCAGAGCAGCGCACCGGTGAGAAACACCATGCCGGCCGCTCCCATTTGCGGTCCAATGAAGCGTTCAGCCCGGATCTCGGGGTCGCGCGCCAGCGTGATGGTGGTGCCGGCCCAGAACACCCCCGCCATGACGTGAAGACCGATGGTGATGATGTAGACATATTGCATACCAGCTCTCCTCTCTTGCCCGCCGTCGCCTAAATAGTTAGATATCTAACTGTTAGATGTCAATGTATAAATGAGTGCCAGTTCCATCCGTGGAAAACACCGTCTAGTGTCTTGCCATGACGCCCTTTGAACGCCCGCCGGTCGGCATGAATCTCGGCCGCACCGCCAAGCTTGTTGCACAGGCCTTCGACACCGCGTTGGTTGAAGCGGGCGGCACGTTGCCCGTCTGGCTTACTCTGCTGTCGGTCAAATCGAGCGAGCTAGCCAACCAGCGCGAGCTCGCCGGAATGATCGGCATACAGGGAGCGACGCTCACCCATCATCTAAACGCGATGGAGGCGCAAGGATTGCTGACGCGCCGCCGCGATCCCGTCAACCGCCGGGTCCATCTGGTCGAATTGACAGAGGCCGGAGAAGCGATGTTCGAGACACTGCGCAAGGCGGCGCTTGCCTTCGACAAGCGGCTGCGCGTGGGCCTGTCAGACGACAGGCTGGCGGAGTTTGCGCAAGTGCTGGCGACCTTGCGGGCCAACGTGGAAAGCTGACGATGTCCAAGGCGCGCCGCGTGAATCTCTTCGACACTACGCGCTGTAGGAAAGCCGGATCACCGCCTCAGTCGTCATAACTCTGGATTGTCCCAAAGGCATAGCCGCGCTGCTTCAGCGCGGTAATCAGCATGGCCAGTTTCGTCTTGCCGTCGAAGCCGTCCTGGAACATCTCGTCATGCATGAGCAGGATCATCTTTCCGTGCTTGACGAAGCGGCCATAGCCGAACAGGTGATCGATCTCGCTGACCAGGTGGTCGACGCTCTGCACCGGCTTGCCTGTGTCGTCATGCACCCACTCATGGTCCCAGCCATAGAGATAGAAGCCGGAAGCGGCGACGAATTCGTAGTCCGGCTCCTCCCGGCCTTCCTGCGCAAGGCCGAGCGAGGTGTCGTTCTTCGACATTGAGGGCAGTCTGAACACGTCGCGCCCAGGCAGCCTCGCATGAACCGCCGGAGCGAGCCCGAGCACGGCGTTGGCCCGCAGCATGTCTGCCACCACGCCTTCCGTATCGGCATAGAAATGTTGGTAGCGGTTGTTGGCGTGGCTGTAGCTGTGATTTCCGACCGTCACCAGCGGCAGAGCTTTTGCGCGTCTGACTAATGCCTTGTTGCCCGCGCTCGCCTGCGCATGCATGCCGACCATGAACAACGTCGCCGGCACCTGCTGCGCTTCCAGCACGTCGAGGATGTTGCTGGTGCCGTTCAGCGGTCCGTCATCGAAAGTCAGATAGATGGTGCGATCCACTGCATAAGCGGGAAATGCGGCGAGCATGGTCAGCAAAGCAAGCAGAAGCGGCATCGGGACTACCCGTTTGCGATCGTCACAGGGCGCCATCTCGGTGATGAGTTGTCAAGCGCGGGTGAGGGCTGCCTACGCCAGGCTTCCCTGCAGCACCGTCAGCCTGGCCTTCTTCGGCATGCGGGCGCTCAGCCAGTCACGGGCTTTGTCCTGCGGCATCGGGAAGGCGATGGAGTAGCCCTGCACCTGGTCGCATCCGATGGCCATCAGTGAATCGAGTTCGGCTTCGGTCTCGGCGCCCTCCGCGACGATCGAGATACCAAGGCCGCGCGCGAGCTCGGTGATGGCGCGCACGATCTTGGAGTTGTCACCGTTCTCATGGATGTTCTGGACGAAGCGGCGATCGATCTTCAGCCGGTCGATCTCGTTGGGATTGACGTGGCTGAGCGACGCGTAGCCAGTGCCGAAATCGTCGAGCTCAAGATGGACGCCGGCGGCCCTGATATGGCGTAGCTTTGCCGCGATGCCTGTCTTCTCGTCATCGAGAATGACGGATTCGACGATTTCCAGCGACAGTTTCTGCGGCGGCAGGCCGGCCTTCTCAAGCGTCTCGAACAGGAAAGCATCGAAGTCGTGCTCGCGCAATTCGGTTCCGGATACGTTGACCGCAAGTCGTCCGAAAGCAATGCCGTCGCGGTTCCATTCGGCGGCTTCGTTGATCGCCTTGCTGATGACGATGCGGCCGATATCAGGCATGAAACCGCATTTCTCGGCGACGGGAATGAATTCGCCAGGCGAGATCATGCCGCGCTCGGCATGGTTCCAGCGCACCAGCGCCTCGATGCCACTGATCGTGCCGTCGCTCAGTGAAACCTGCGGCTGGAAATAGACCTGGAATGCCTGCTGTGAAATGGCAACCTTGATGTCGTGCTCGAGTTGCTTGCGATAATCGAGTTCGCGACGCAATTCCTCGGAGAAGAACGAGAAATTGCCGCCGCCCATCTTCTTGGCGGAGTAAAGCGCCAGATCGGCGTGAACCAGCAGGTCCTGGGCGTTGTCGGCGTCGATCGGATAGACGGCGATGCCGCCGCTGGCGCCCGGTAGAATGGTCGTGCCCTGGAAGA
The DNA here is from genome assembly GCF_006442495.1 of Mesorhizobium sp. B2-1-3. Taxonomy (NCBI): domain Bacteria; kingdom Pseudomonadati; phylum Pseudomonadota; class Alphaproteobacteria; order Hyphomicrobiales; family Phyllobacteriaceae; genus Mesorhizobium; species Mesorhizobium sp. B2-1-3. The sequence continues at coordinate 185,585 of NZ_VFWL01000010.1, read as the reverse complement.
CGATCGGCTCGTTGATGTGCGCAAGAATGCGCCGTGCCAGCATGTTGATGTCTTCGCTGCCGCCGGCGCCGTTGAGGATCATCACGAACTCGTCGCCACCGAGGCGCACGCACAGATCCGACGCCCGACAGGAATCGCGCATGCGCTGGGCCGTGATGACCAGCACATAGTCGCCGGCGGCGTGGCCGAGCGTGTCGTTGATCTGCTTGAACCGGTCGAGATCAAGCTGCACCACCGCAAGACGTTCGCGCCGACGATGCGCGCTCTTGATCAGCGTGTCGAAATGGTCGGTCAGGAATGTGCGGTTGTGCAGACCTGTCAGCCCGTCATGAACGGCGATGAAGGCCATCGAATTGCGCGCATCGACGAGTTCGCGCGTCTTGCGCAGGATCGCGTTTGACATGGGCCGGAAGATGAACAGCGCCACCAGAACGATGACGCCGATCGTGGCGTAAAACAGCGTGCGGTGCAGATCGAGCATCTTTTCGGATCGTTCGTCGGCGAAAGCGCTGATGCGCTGGCCCAGCGCCGAATAGCCCGACAATGTTGCGTTGGCGACCGAGGCGTCGAGGGTGACGCGTTCGTAACCGCCCTTGTAGCCTCCATTGTCGCCGAGTGCGAGTTGGGACGAGAAGGCCGATACCAGGCGTTCGCCATTGGCGACCAGCCCGACGGAAAAATAGTCGAGATGAAAAGGCTTGCCGAAAAGGACGTTCTCGATCGTCTTCGGATCGAGCCTGGCCGGCGACTTTGGATCGGCGGCCGTCTGCTTGAGCAGCAGGTCATAGTTGGTTTCGAACTCCGCCGTCGCCTGCTTGAGCGCGTTGACGAGCGCCGGCTGCTTGTCGCGCGAAGCAGCACCGGTCGCACCGGCGAGGAAGACGATGCGCTGCGACAGCGTCTTTTGCGTGCTGACGATATCGAGCAGCGTATGGTTGTGCCGTTGGGTGGCCATCACCTGCTGCAGCAGGATGAAGGAAGCCACCACCATGGCGGCGATGATCAGCAGCGCCAGCCAATAACCAGCCTTGATCAGCAGTATGAGCTTGCCTGAAACGGTTTGCACCGGCTGCTGCGACATCTTGGGGGGCGGCCCTCTCGCCAACGGATTCCTATATGAGCATCATTGAACTGCAAACATTAACAGGACTGGAAATCGACAGCTGGCCGACAAGGGGAAAGGCTTAAAGGTCGCGAAATGGTTATCGGCCTCTTTCGCGGCCGGTCCGCATTTGAACATTCGCCGGCCCCATGTGATCCGGATCGTCCCTCGAGCCATGCCTGCGGCATCCGTTCGACATTACCCAGCCACCTGATCCGGTCGCTTTTGCGGTGGATTTTTTGTGCGTGCGGGACGACAGTCGGCCCACGTCAAACGAGGCACGATCATGACCGCAGCATTTCTCTCCCATATCGACGGCGAACTTGAGGGGCTCAGATCGGCCGGACTGTACAAGTCCGAGCGGGTGATTTCCTCCACGCAGTCGGCTGAGATCGAGGTCGGCGGCGAGAAGGTGCTGAATTTCTGCGCCAACAACTATCTCGGCCTCGCCGACAGCCCCGACCTGCGCGAGGCGGCAAAGCACGCGCTCGACCGCTACGGCTACGGCATGGCTTCGGTGCGTTTCATCTGCGGAACGCAGGAGGAGCACAAGCAGTTGGAAGCGACGATATCGTCCTTCCTCGGCATGGACGACACCATCCTCTACGGCTCCTGCTTCGATGCCAATGGCGGCCTGTTCGAGACGCTGCTGGGCGAGGAGGACGCCATCATCTCCGATGCGCTGAACCACGCCTCCATCATCGACGGGGTCAGGCTGTCCAAGGCCAAGCGCTTCCGCTACGCCAACAACGATATGGCGGATCTCGAGGCGCGGCTGAAGGAGGCGAAGGATTGCCGGTTCCGGCTGATCGCCACCGACGGCGTGTTCTCGATGGATGGTATCATCGCCAATCTCGCGGGTGTGTGCGATCTGGCCGAAAAATACGATGCCATGGTCATGGTCGACGACAGTCACGCGGTCGGCTTCGTCGGCAGGAACGGCCGCGGCTCGGCTGAGCATTGCGGCGTCGAGGGCAGGGTCGACATCATCACCGGTACGCTCGGCAAGGCGCTGGGCGGCGCTTCCGGCGGCTACACGTCCGGCAAGAAACAGGTGGTCGACTGGCTGCGCCAGCGCTCGCGGCCCTATCTGTTTTCCAACACGCTGATGCCGGCGATCGCCGGCGCCTCGATCAGAGTGTTCGACATGATCCGCAATGGCGATGCCCTGCGCGAGCGCCTATATGCCAATGCGGAACGGTTTCGGACACAGATGGGGAAGCTCGGCTTCACGCTGGCAGGCGCCGGCCATCCGATCATCCCGGTCATGCTGGGCGATGCGAGCTTGGCGCAGGAGATGGCGGCGCGCATGCTGCAACGCGGCATCTATGTCATCGGCTTCTCCTTCCCGGTGGTGCCCAAGGGCCAGGCGCGCATCCGCACGCAGATGTCGGCTGCGCATTCCAGCGCCGACATTGATCGGGCGGTCGAGGCTTTCGGTGCGGTTGGCAAGGAACTAGGTGTGATTTCCTGAGCGACCGGCGCCGCAAACCGCTTCCGGATCAAGAGATTCAAGGGACAAAAGAATGTCGAACATGATGAAGGCGCTGGTGAAGGCCAAGGCCGAGCCGGGCATCTGGATGGAAGAGGTGCCGGTGCCGGAAATCGGCCCCAACGACGTCCTGATCAAGGTGAAGAAGACTGCGATCTGCGGCACCGACGTCCACATCTACAATTGGGACCAGTGGGCGCAGAAGACGGTGCCCGTGCCGATGGTGACCGGCCATGAATTCGTCGGCACCGTCGCGGATTTCGGCGCCGCGGTCACCGAATACAAGGTCGGCCAACGCGTGTCGGGCGAAGGCCACATCGTCTGCGGACATTGCCGCAACTGCCGCGCGGGCAGGGGGCATCTGTGCCGCAACACGCTCGGCGTCGGCGTCAATCGCCCGGGCGCCTTCGGCGAGTACCTGGCGATCCCACAGCACAATGTCGTGCCGATCCCGGACGATGTGCCGGACGAGATCGCCGCGATCTTCGATCCCCTGGGCAATGCGGTTCACACCGCATTGTCATTTGATCTGGTCGGCGAGGACGTGCTGGTCACCGGCGCCGGACCGATCGGCATCATGGGCGCGCTGGTGGCGCAATGCGTCGGCGCCAGGAAGGTCGTTATCACGGATATCAATCCGGTTCGGCTGGATCTTGCGCGCAAGCTTGGCGTCCAGCACGTCGTCGACGCCTCCAAGGAAAAACTGAGCGACGTGATGCCGGCGCTCGGCATGACGGAGGGTTTTGATGTCGGCCTGGAAATGTCGGGGGCAGCCCCCGCCTTCCGCGACATGATCGACACCATGAACAATGGCGGCAAGATCGCCATCCTCGGCATTGCGCCGACCGGGTTCGAGATCGACTGGAACAAGGTCATCTTCAAGATGCTGCATCTCAAGGGCATCTATGGCCGCGAGATGTTCGAGACCTGGTACAAGATGATCGCGCTGGTCCAGGGCCCGCTCGACGTCTCAGGCCTGATCACGCACCGCATCGGCATCGATGATTTCCAGGTTGGATTCGACGCGATGCGCAGCGGCAGTTCGGGCAAGGTGGTGATGGACTGGTGATCGATGCGCCGGGAGTCTCAGGCTTCGAGGCTGGCGATGCTAGGGTCGCCTGGTTTTCAGCCATCGCACCTGTCGCCATGCGCGCCGCAACGCAGTTGCGGCGGCGCCGATGGCAATGGCGGCGAGCGCAAGCGTCAAGACTTCGTTGTGGCCATTCCAAAGGAATTCTCCGGTAGATAGCAGTGCCGCGACGGTTGCGACTGCCATGCGATGTGGCTTGGCCATCGGTCCGGTGAAATCGCTCGGCGTCTCGTTGGCCCGCCCCAATTCCCGCACATAGGCGGTGAGAACCGAAAAACAGGCCGCTGCCCAGCCAAGGCCAGGCATGCCGATGCCGTAACCTATGCCGGCCATGATGGCGATATCGGCGAGCCTGTCCGGGAACTCGTTCCAGAACGGCCCGTCGGCCGACGCCTTGCCGCCCTCGACGGCGACCATGCCATCGAACAGATTGCACAGCAGCCGCAGTTGGCAAAACAGCGCCGCGCCCAGCAACAGCAGCGAACGAGAAGTGCCGCCGCTCTGCCCGCCAAGCCAGAAAGCCGTGCCTGCCAGCGCGCCGGCGAGGATACTGGCCTGCGAAATCTGGTTGGGGGTCACGGAGAGTGCGGCGAGACGTCTGGCCGTCGCTTGTGCCCAGCGCGTGTCGCGGCTTGCAAGTGGTCTGCGATCGCCCGTGTTCATCACTGCCTCATCCCGGTGACCAGAAATAACGAGTGAGATGGAAGAAGATCGGAGCGGAGAAAACCACCGAATCCAGCCGATCTATCAGGCCGCCATGGCCGTCGATCAGATGGCCCCAATCCTTCACGCCGCGGTCACGTTTGATGGCGGACATCACAAGGCCGCCGAAAAAACCCATCAGCGTGATCAGGAAGGCCATCGCGCCCGCCTGAAGCGGAGAGAACGGCGTGATCCACCACAGGCCAGCGCCGATGAGGCTGGCGCTTGCAACGCCGCCGAGGAAACCTTCAAGCGTCTTGGACGGCGAAAGCTTTGGTGCGATCTTCGTATGCCCGATCGCCTTTCCCCAGATGTATTGCAGTACGTCGCTCAATTGCACGACGATGACAAGGAAGGCTATCAGAAGCACATTGCGACCCTCGTAGCCGGGAATATGCAACGTCAGAAGAGCCGGGACGTGGGAGGCGCAGAAAACGCAGATCATCAACGCCCATTGCACCTCGGCAATTCGAACGAGGAAGTGCTGGGTGTCGCCCCGTGTGGCTGAGATGATTGGCATCAACAGGAAGGCGTAGACCGGGATGAAAACAGAAAAGATCCCGTAGTCCTCGATCCAGAGCAGCACATACTGTACCGGCAGCACGACGAAAAACGCCGTGGCCAGCGCCCAGTGGTCGGCACGCCGGGTGTTGGTCAGCGTCACGAATTCGCGAAGTGCGGCGAAGGAACAGAAGCCGAAGAGAAGCAGGACGCCGATCCGCCCGGCGATGAATGCTATGGCGATGAGGATCGCCATTACCCACCAGGCATTGATACGGGCGTTGAGGTTCTCGATGGCTGGGTTGGAGCCTTCTGGCGACAGCCGTCGCTCCAGGATATGCCCCACGAAAGAGGCCACGAGCAGGATCCCGCAGACGCCGAGCACGAGAACCATCATATCGAATTGGGTTGAGCTCATTCCGCTGCCTTTTTCGGTGCCAGCGCCAGCAGCGCCCCACGTGCCCGCTCGAGGAATATATCCTTGCTCTCGCCATCAGCCAGGTTCATTGGCTCGCCGAACGTCACGGTGCAGATCAGCGGGATAGGCACGAATTCCCCTTTCGGCATCACTCGGTTGAGATTGGCGATCCATACCGGCACCAACTCGAAATCCGGGTGCGATGCCGCTAAATGGAACAGGCCGGACTTGAATGGCTGCAAGGACGCGTCGGATTGGTTGCGCGTGCCTTCCGGGAAGAGAATGAGCGAAGAGCCTTCCCTCATCGCCTCTCCCATGCTTTCGACAGGATCCATCGTGCGTCCATCGCGATTGCGCTCGATCAGGACGGCATTGAAAACGTCACGGCCGATGAAGGCTCGGACTTTTGATTTCAGCCAGTAGTCGGCACCCGCTACGGGACGCACCCGCCGCCGCAGGCGCGGCGGCAGAACAGCCCAGATCAAGATGAAATCGCCATGGCTGGAATGATTGGCAAAGAAGATCGAGCGACGCCGAGGCAATCTGCCTTCATGCCAAAACGGCCGCACAGCGGTGATGGCTCTGGCAAACAGCAAGACGACCACGGCCACCGGCCTCGCGAGCAGCGACTTCATTCTTCCCCCAATTCGCCCGTCGATGATCACTGGCTGACATACAGCACTGAAAATCCGCCACCGAGCAAGCAGCGATCGAAAATGACCGCCAGACAGTCTCTGCTTCAAGGCGCTGTCGCGTCGAGCCACCGTCTCATATTCTATCGGCCGATAGCCGCTATCTCAGACCCAACGCGCTTTCCAATGACGCAACGCCTTTGACGATGGAGGCTTGCTGGTCGGCGCTCAGCTGGGCCAGCAGTTCCCGTTCGAAAGCCTTCGCCAGTGGCACCATCTCGCTATAGGCCGCAAGTCCGGCTCTGGTCAGCGCCAGGTGCTCGACGCGGCGATCGTTCTCGTCAGTGGTTCGGATGAGCCAGCGGCGACGCTCAAGCTCCGCCACGGCACGCGAAACCTTTGTCTTGTGCATCGCCGACTGCGCGCCGAGTTCCGTCGCGGTCATTGTGCCGCGCTGGCCAAGCCCCGAAAGCGTACGCCATTCCGGCCGTGTGAGGCCGTGACGCTCCTTGTAGATCCGAGAGAATTCGCGGCTCAGCGCATCGGCCAGCCGATACAGCCGGTAGGGCAGAAAGCTTTCGAGTTCCAGGATTTCGGATTCCATGACCAGCCGTCGAGAAATGCCCGCGCACGGCATTGATAGTTACATTTTGGATGGTTACAAATGAAACCAATTTGGTCAAGCATTCGCGAGGAGGAAGCGATGGCCTTTTCCTACATGCCGGGTTTCGGTAACGATTTCGAAACCGAAAGCCTGCCGGGTTCGCTGCCGCACGGGCGTAATTCACCGCAGCGGCCGGCCTACGGCCTCTATGCCGAGCAGCTCTCCGGTTCGCCCTTCACCGCGCCGCGCGGCACCAATGAGCGCTCCTGGCTTTACCGCATCAGGCCGAGCGTCAGACATACCGGGCGCTTCAAGTCGGTGAGCTATCCCTTCTGGAAAAGTGCGCCCAATGTCGGCGATCATGAGCTGGCGCTCGGCCAGTATCGCTGGAGCCCGGTGCCGATGCCGAAGGAGCCGACCGATTTCATCGCCGGCATGCGCTCGATCACCACCGCCGGCGACGTGCTTGGGCAGACCGGCATGGCGGCGCATGTCTATGTCGCCAACAGGTCGATTGTCGACGACCATTTCTTCAACGCCGACGGCGAGCTGCTGGTGGTGCCGCAGGTAGGCGCCTTGCGCTTCGTCACCGAGATGGGGGTCATCGAGCTCAGGCCCGGCGAGATCGCGGTCCTGCCGCGCGGCCTCGTGTTCAAGGTCGAACTGGTCGATGCCGAAGTGCGCGGCTATGTCTGCGAGAACTACGGCGCCAAGCTGACGATGCCCGACCGCGGCCCGATCGGCGCCAACTGCCTGGCCAATCCGCGCGATTTCAAGACGCCCTGCGCCTGGTTTGAGGAGAAGGAGACGCCCTGCCGGCTGATCGTCAAATGGTGCGGACATTTTCATGTCACGGAAATCGGCCATTCGCCCCTCGATGTGGTGGCGTGGCACGGCAACTATGCACCCTATAAATATGATCTGGCGGCGTTTTCGCCGGTTGGTGCGATCCTCTTTGACCACCCCGATCCGTCGATTTTCACGGTGCTGACGGCGCCGAGCGGCGAGGAGGGCACCGCCAATATCGATTTCGTCATCTTTCCGCCGCGCTGGCTGGTGGCGGAGGATACGTTCCGCCCGCCCTGGTATCACCGCAACATCATGAGCGAGTTCATGGGGCTGATTCACGGCCAGTACGACGCCAAGGAAGAAGGGTTCGTTCCCGGCGGCATCAGTCTGCACAATCTGATGCTGGCCCATGGCCCGGATGCACCTGGCTTCGAAAAGGCCTCGCGCGCGGATCTGAAACCGGTCAAGCTCGACAACACCATGGCCTTCATGTTCGAGACCCGGTTCCCGCAGATGCTGACCCGCTACGCCGCCGAACTCGACACCAGGCAGGACAATTACATCGACTGCTGGGCCGATCTGAAGAAGCGCTTCAATGGCACGCCCGAGGGCGATTGGTCCTGAATGGATCGCTGCCGTCGGAAAACTGCCTTCAGGAAAGTTGAGCCGGCGGCTTGACGATTGCCCATAACAGCCTTGTTGTGGGCCAAGCGGCGCAAGGCCGCGTCAGGAGAGGAAACCGCATGAAGCTTGCCACATTGAAGAACGGGACGCGCGACGGAAAGCTCGTCGTCGTCTCGCGCGATCTTACACGCTTCACCGATGCCTCCTTCCTGGTGCCGACGCTGCAGGCGGCGCTCGACGATTGGCGGCGGATTTCGCCGCATCTGGCCGCAATGGCGGAGTCGCTCGAGAGCAATGCGGTGCCGTCGGCGCGCTTTCACGAACATAATGCCCATTCGCCGCTGCCGCGCGCCTATCAATGGGCTGACGGTTCGGCCTATGTGAACCATGTCGAGCTGGTGCGGAAGGCGCGCGGGGCCGAGATGCCGGCGAGCTTCTGGACCGACCCGCTGATCTATCAGGGCGGCTCCGACAGCTTCATCCCGCCGCGAGACCCGATCCGCATGGCCGACGAGGCCTCTGGCATCGACATGGAGGCGGAAGTCGCGGTCGTTGTCGATGATGTGCCGATGGGCGCCAGCCTCGAAAAAGCGCGGGAGGCGATTCGCCTGGTGATGCTGGTCAACGACGTGACGCTGCGTGCGATCACCGGACCGGAACTCGCCAAGGGGTTCGGCTTCTTTCAATCCAAGCCGTCCTCGGCCTTCTCGCCGGTCGCGGTGACGCCGGACGAGTTGGGCGAGGCCTGGGACGGCGGCAAGGTCAGCCTGCCGCTGCTTGCCGACCTCAACGGCAAACCTTTCGGCCGGGCGAATGCCGGCGTCGACATGACGTTCGATTTCCCTGCGCTCATCGTGCACGCGGCGAAAACACGGCCGCTGGCGGCCGGCACCATCATCGGCTCCGGCACCGTCTCCAACAAGCTCGGCGGTGAGCCTGGCAAACCTGTCTCGGCCGGCGGCGCTGGCTATTCCTGCATCGCTGAACTGCGCATGATCGAGACCATCGAGAGCGGCGAGCCGAAGACGCCGTTCCTGCGTTTCGGCGACACGGTGCGCATAGAGATGAAGGACAAGGCCGGGCATTCGATCTTCGGCGCCATCGAGCAGACGGTCGAGAAATATGAAGGGTGAGAGCGCAAGAAGTTGAAGGATGAACCTGCTTGATCATCTGCGCCGAATGGCCCGCAACAACCGCTGGTCGAACGACCGGCTCTACCGCGCCGTGCTTATGCTGGGGCCTGGTGAATTCGAAGCCAATCGCATCAGCTTCTTCCCGTCGATAAGGGCGACGCTCAACCACATCCTTGCGGTCGATCTTCTCTATCTCGATTTTCTGGAGCAGGGCGGTATCGGCGCCGCGGTGTACGATGATTTCGTGCCGTTCGATAACGCAGCCGATTTGTCAGTGGCCCAGATCAAGTTCGACCGCAGGCTGATCACCTTCTGCGATGCCTTGTCGGAAGCCGACCTCGACCGCCATGTCATCACTGACCGGCGTGGAGACGGCATGATCCCGGAAAAGATCGGCGATATCCTCGCCCATGTTTTCCTGCATGACATCCACCATCGCGGCCAGGTGCACGCGATGCTGTCCGGCACGTCGGTCGCGCCGCCGCAACTCGACGAGTTCCTGCTCGATTATGATTTGAAGCTGAGGCAGGAGGAGGTTGGACGGCTGGGTTTGTGAGACCACTGCTTATGTCAGGGCGACGTCGTAGCGGGCGAAATGCGGGTCGGATGTCATGATGGTTAGTTTGTCCATTTGCGCCTGCGCAATCAGTAGTCTGTCGAATGGATCGCCATGGTGGTGGGGTAGGCCAGCGACAGCGTTCGCATGCTGGAAGGTGACGGCGAGCGGCTGAAATTGCATCCTTGGAAGCAGTGTTGGCAGATCATCCGGCGCATCGAGTTTTCTGATTGAGCGCTTGATGGCAATTTCCCAGACGCTTGCCGCGCTGGCGAACACCACCGCTTCCGAAGCCAGGATGGCGCGGTAGTGCTTGCTGAGACGTCGATCGTCCGAAATCGACCAAAGGATGATATGTGTATCGGCGAGAAACGGGCCGATCATCATTTGACGTACTCGTCCCATTCGGGGCCGAGTTCGTCAAAATCGTCCGCAATCCAGATCTTGCCTTTCAACGCGCCGATACGCGGCAAGGGTTCCGCCGTTGCCGGAGGCACGATACGCGCAGCTACCTTGCCGTGGCGCGTGAGTACAATCTCTTCACCGGCTTCCGCGCGGCTGACGAGTTCCGACAATTTGGCCTTGGCCTCGGCGATGGAAACATTCATGGCTCGATCCTTTGTGACCATAATTTAGGTCATAATTTATCGAACCGCAAGCCGCCGGTCGGGATCGATCTACTCCGCGGCCTGCACCTTGATCACGCCGCGCTTGATCTGGTCCTGCTCGATCGATTCGAACAGTGCGCGGAAATTGCCTTCGCCAAAGCCTTCGTCGCCCTTGCGCTGGATAAATTCGAAGAAGATTGGTCCGATCACGGTCTTGGAGAAGATCTGCAAGAGGATCTTCGTCGTGCCGCCGTCGACCACACCTTCGCCGTCGATCAAAATGCCATGCTTCTTCATGCGTTCGAGCGGCTCGTCATGGCCGCTCACGCGTGCATGCGACATCTCGTAATAGGTCTCCGGCGGGCCGGGCATGAATTTCAGCCCGTTGGCGGCAAGCTTGTCGGTGGCCTCGTAGATCGCGTCGGTGCCCACCGCTATGTGCTGGATGCCCTCGCCATTGTACTTCTTCAGATATTCGGCGATCTGGCTGGTGTCGTCCTTGGACTCGTTGAGCGGAATGCGGATCTTGCCGCAGGGCGAGGTGATCGCCCGGCTGACCAGCCCGGTGATCTTGCCGTCGATGTCGAAGAAATGGATCTGCTTGAAGCCAAACAGGTCGCGGTAGAAATCCCACCATTTGTCCATGTTGCCGCGGTAGACATTATGCGTGAGGTGGTCGAGGAAATAGAAGCCGACGCCTTCCGGCCTGGGGTCGCGTTTGCCCAGCCATTCGAATTCGGCATCATAGGCCGAACCCCTCTCGCCATAGGTTTCGATGAAGTAGAGCAGCGAGCCGCCGATGCCAACGATCGCCGGCACGTCAAGCGTCTTGTCGGCGCCTTCGTAAGGCGTGGCTCCTTTCGATACCGCGTGTTCGAAGGCATGCTTGGCGTCCACGACCCGCCACGCCATCGAGGAGGCGCATGGGCCATGCTTGTCGACGAACTTCATCGCATGCGAGCTGGGCTCGGCGTTGACGACATAGTTGATGTCGCCTTGCCGCCAGACGGTGATGTCCTTCGTGCGATGCCTGGCCACGGCTACGTAGCCCATGCGGGTGAACAACTCGGCCAGCTTCCGCGGCTCCGGATGCGCGAATTCGACGAACTCGAAACCGTCGGTGCCGGCGGGGTTGGTCTTGCTGATCTTGGCGGGCGGGGCGTCGTGCGGGAAGGGACCCATGATAATCCTCCGGAAGCTGGCTTGGCCTGCATAGGCCTTCTCAACTCATCATAGCGCGGGCAGGTCGCACGGTGCTTGCATTCAAACGCTTGAAATGTTTATCTGATGCATGAAATGTGCATGGTTTTTGGAAGTATCATGAATGATGCGCGTCTTGATCAGTTTGATCGCAAGATATTGGCGCTGTTGCAGTGTGACGCACGGCTCACCAACAACGACCTTTCGGAGCGGGTGAACCTCTCGGCCTCGCAATGCTCGCGCCGCCGCCAGCGGCTTGAGGAGGACGGCTATATCAAGGGCTATCGCGCCGTGCTTGACCGCGACCGGCTGGGCTTTTCGCTGGTCAACGTCATCTCGGTGACCTTGGCCACCCACAACCGCGACAATGCGCGGCGCTTCGGCGAACTCGTGGCGCGGCTGCCCGAAGTGCAGGAGGCGCACGCGCTGACCGGCGAAATGGATTATATCCTGAAGGTGGTTACGCCCGACCTGAAATCATTGTCGGAGTTCGTCAATGGCGTGCTCTTGCCGCACGAATCCGTGCAGCACGTCAAGACGGCGATTGTGCTCGAGACGCTCAAGGAGACGGGCGCGCTGCCGATCTAACCCTTCGACTGCTGGATTAGCCCGTAGAGATTGGTGCAGCGAGCGCCGGAACGGCAGTAGGCGAACACCGGGCCTTCCAGCTCGTCGAGCGCTTGTCCCTGGTCCTCGACATTCTCCGCGGTGATCTGGCCGCTGATGACGGGAATGTAGCGGAAGGCAAGCCCGGCAGCCTCGACTGCGGCCTTGAGCGTGTCGGCCGAAGGCTGGCCGGGCTGCTCGTCGTCCGGCCGGTTGCAGATCACGCTCTTGAAGCCTGCTGCCTTGATGGCGGCGACGTCCTCGGGCTGGATCTGGCCCGAGACCGAATAGTCCTCGCTGATCTCGCGGTATTCCATTGTGGTGTCCTCGCAATCTGGTTGGGCAGTCTTGCCACTCCCCGGCACGGCCGGCAATCCACGCCGAGGGATTTCTCTGCCAAATAGCGAGTGCTGACCGGAAAATCCAACCGGGCCGCGAGGGCCCGGTTGGGTCGGAGCGGCTCAACTGCCGAGGATCGCGCCTTTGATCTGCGTGATGTTGTTGTGCATCATGTCGATATAGGTCGAGGCCGGGCCGTCGGGCTGCGACAGCGCGTCGGAATAGAGCGTGCCGCCGACTTTGATGCCGGTCTCGCTGGCGATCTGCTCGATCAGTCGCGGATTGGTGATGTTCTCGACGAAGATCGCCGCCGCTTTGTCCTGCTTGACCTGCTCGACCAGCTTGGCGACGTCGGCGGCCGACGGTTCGGAGTCCGTCGAGACGCCCTCCGGCGCTAGGAAGGTCAGGCCGTATTCGTGCTCGAAATAGCCGAACGCGTCATGCGAGGTGATGACAACGCGTTTTGCCTCGGGAATGGACTGGATCGCCGCCTTCACTTCACCTTCGAGCGCGTCGAGCTTCTTTGTGTAAGCCGCGGCGTTGGTCTGGTAGCTGACGCAGCCATCATTGTCGGCCGCACAGAACGCCTCGGCAATGTTCTTCACATAGATCTTGGCGTTGGCGATCGACTGGAAGGCATGCGGGTCGGTGACCGTCTTGCCGCCGCCGGTACCCGCACCCTCCGCCGCGTCCGCATCGGCGAATTCCGGTTTGAAGTCGATCGCCGCCACGCCCTTGGTCAGGGTGACGATCGAGGCCTTGGTGGCGCTGGCATCGACCAGCCGCTGTAGAAAGCCCTCGAAATGCAGGCCGTTGACCAGCACCAGATCGGCGCCCGCCATGGCGACCGCATCAGCCGGGCTCGGCTCGTAGACATGCGCATCGCCGTCGGGTCCCACGATGGTGGTGATGTTGACGCGGTCGCCGCCGACATTCCTGGCGAAATCGGCAATGACGGTGAAACTCGCGACCACTTTCAAGGGCGCCGCAAAGGCCGACGACGCGCCGAGAGCAGTTAATGTTATAACGCTCATCGTGAGGGCGGCGCGGATCGATTTCAACATGGGCGGTCTCCTTGGAGGCTAGGGATAGATCAGGCCGTCCGATGACGGTGATGGACGATGCGGGCGCGCAGCGCGCCGCGCGTGCCGAACAGGATCGAGGCGAAATAGACGACGCCTGCCGACAGGATGATCGCCGGGCCTGAGGGCAGCGAGGCGTGGTAGGACAGAAGCAGTCCGGCGATGCAGGAGGCAAAGCCGATCAGCACGGCCAGCACGCACATCGGTTCGACGCGCACGGTCCAGAAACGGGCCGCGGCGGCCGGCAGCATCATCAGCCCGACCGACAGAAGCGTGCCCAGCGCCTGGAAGCCGCCAACGAGGTTGAGCACGACGAGGCCGAGGAAAATGAAATGCACCGGACTGCCCCACCGGCTGACCGAGCGCAGGAACAGCGGGTCGAGGCATTCGGCGACCAAGGCCCGCCAGAAGACGGCAAGGCTGGCAAGCGTCACCAGCACGATGCCGCCGATCAGCGTCAGCGCTTCATCGTTGAGCGCCAGCACCGTACCGAACAGCACATGCATGAGGTCGACGCTGGAGCCACGGACCGAAACCATCAGCACGCCGACGGCGAGCGAAATTAGGTAGAAGGCGGCCATCGAGGCGTCTTCGCGCTGGATGGTGAATCGCGAGACGGCGCCCGCGCCGAGTGCAACGACGATGCCGGCGATCAGGCCGCCAATCGTCATCGGCAGGATTTCCAGCCCGTAAAGCAGGAAGCCGGCGGCGGCGCCCGGCAGGATCGCGTGCGCCATGGCGTCGCCCGAGAGGCTCATGCGCCGCAACATCAGGAACACGCCGACCGGACAGGCGCCGAGCGACAGCATCAGCGAGCCGAACAGCGCCCGCTGCATGAAGGCGAAATCGGCGAAAGGCGCGATGAAGAGTTCGTAGAAGACGTTCATCATGCAGCCCTTGGTCCGGCGCCATGATGGTGGTGACGATCCTGTGCATGGGCAGGCTCATCATGATTGTGATCATGTCCGTCATGGTCATGATCGGGTCCGCCCGGCTCGCACCATGGCGCGTTCTCTTCCCACGCTTCATGGAAACGCCTGGCCCGCAGGAGATTCTCAGGCCGCAGCGTCTCCTTCGTCTCGCCCCAGGCGACAGGCTGGCGGGCCAGCAGCAGCGTTTCGGGAAAATTCTGCCGGACAAGGTCGAGGTCGTGGACGACGACCATGATTGTGCGTTCCTCGCCATGCCAGCGCTTGATCAGCGCAATAAGATCGCCCATCGTCTTTGCATCGACGGCGTTGAACGGCTCGTCGAGCAGGATGAGATCCGCATCCTGCAACAGCACGCGGGCAAACAAGGTGCGCTGCAACTGGCCGCCCGACAGCGTGTCGATCGGGCGGGTCTCGAAGCCGCCAAGGCCGACCGCCATCAACGCCTCGCTGACGGATTGGCGATCCTCCTTGGTATGGCGGCCGAGCAGCCCGCGTTTCGGCCACAGGCCGAGCGAGACCAGATCGACGACCCGGGCCGGAAAGCTGCGGTCGAGTTCCGACTGCTGCGGCAGATAGGCGGCGCGCACGCCAGGCGCCCGCGTCACAGCGCCGGCCATCGGCTTCAGCACGCCGACGATACCCTTCATCAACGTCGACTTGCCCGAACCATTGGCGCCAACGACGGCGGTCAGCGAGCCTTTGCGTATGATGCCGTCCAGATGATGGATCGCCGGATGGCTGTTATAGCCAAGCGTCAAGTCACGGAATGTCAGGCAGGTTTCGGTCATTTGACGCTCCGTGGGGCGGTAGTGCGGCTGCCGGGCAGCGCCGATTGGATATGTGATGTTATTACATTAGTCAACAAGCCAATCGAGCGGAATTGTGGCTGCCGGCTCAACTTGCCGTGACTCTCCGGCGCCGCTGGTCCAAGGGGATTTGGAACGCTCGGCCTTGCCCGAAGCCGGTGCCAACTTTAAAGAGGCGCGATCACAAAGGAAGGAAACTCCCATGAGCATTCGTCGCATCGATGTTGGCCCACGCATGAGCCAGATCGTCATTCACGGCAATACCGTCTATCTGGCCGGCCAGGTTGGGGAGCCGGGCGGTAATGTCGCCTCGCAGACACGCGATATTCTGGCGACGATCGACGAATTGTTGGCCAAGGCCGGCACCGACAAGACCAAGATCGTCCAGGCGATCATCTGGCTGGCCGACATGGGTACTTTCGCCGAGATGAACTCGGAATGGGACAAGTGGGTGCCCCAGGGCCACACGCCCGCTCGCGCCACCGGCGAAGCCAAGCTCGCCGGTCCGGAATATCTGGTCGAGATCATTATCACCGCGGCGATCTGAGGCGCTGCGCTTTCCCTTCTCCCCTTCCTTGCGAGGCAAAAAGGGGAGAAGGGAAGAGATGCTATCCGTGTGACGGCGTGAATCTTGCCACCAACGTGTGGCTCTCGGCTGCATAGGTGAAGCGCACATGGGTGACCGGGTGCTCGGCACTCCATGTCCGGCGCTCGACCACAAGACAGGCCGCACCAAGGCCGATGTCGAGGGCATCGGCAACACGCTCGTCGGCGGCAACAGCACGAATGCGATGCTCGGCCTCGCTCCACGGCACACGGCCGATCAGCCACGGGCCCGGTGCAATGTCGAGGAACTCTTCCTCGCCGGCTTCCGTGACGGCGGAGAGATTGATCAGCCGCTCTTCGAGCGCGAACGGCCGCTCTCCGGCGAAATGCAGGCATTCCAGCGATAGTACCCAACCCGAGGCAGAAAGCCCGAGCAGCGACCGGTCTTGCGCGCTGCTGCGCCGCTTCAGGCGCGCCAGCCGCTCATAGCGATAGGGCAGGCCGAGCGCTTCGACCTCGATCCTGATGTCGTGGATTTCCAGCACCGCCGCTTGCGATTGCGGCTGACGCACGAAGCTGCCTGAGCGCCGGCGGCGTTCGATCAGTCCTGACTTGGCAAGCTGCGACAGCGCCTTGTTCACCGTCATGCGCGAGCAATCATATTCGGCCGTCAGCTCGTGCTCGAACGGGATGCGATGCCCCGGCGCCCAGGCGCCGGACAGGATTTTCTCGCTTATGTCCGACAGGATGCGCTGATGCAGCGACACCGTCTCGCCGCCCTCCGTCTCCGCTGTCGCCACCATGCTCATGGGCTGTCCCTGATCAGCCTGCCGAAAGCGCGGTCATGACATTGCGGAAACACGCCGCGATGGCGTCGCGCCTGGCGTGCCTGCCGCCGCTGACTTGCTTTTGGCCGTGCACCCAGACGCAATCGACCTTGGTGCCGTTGGCGAAGATCCAGGCGTCGAGGATCGCGTCTCCGGTCTTGCCGGCAAGCGAAGCCTGGCTGTGGTCGAGCGATACGAGGTCGGCGGATGCGCCAATGGCGATCCGCGAGGCGCCGGCGCCAAGGGCGACGCTGCCGCCGTCAAGCGCTGCGTCGAACAGCGCGCGGCCGGTCGAGCCGCCGGCGACCGCCAGCACGTTGCGGGCGCGGTGGGCAAGACGCTGCGAATATTCGAGTTGCCGAAGTTCGTCCGGCAGCCCGATCAGCACGTTGGAATCGGAGCCGACGCCGAAGCGGCCGCCATGTTGCGCGAACAGCGGCGCCGCAAAAATGCCATCGCCGAGATTGGCTTCGGTGATCGGGCACAGCCCAGCGATCGCGCCGCTTTTTGCCATCGCCATGGTCTCGGCATCGGTCATATGGGTGGCATGGATCAGGCACCAGCGCCGGTCGACATTGGCATGGCCAAGCAGAAACTCGACCGGACGCGCCCCCGACCAGGCAATGCAGTCCTCGACCTCCTTCACTTGTTCCGCGACGTGGATGTGGATCGGTCCGTCCGGCGCCATCGCAGCGACTTGTCGCAACTCCTCGACCATCGCGGCACGCAAACTATGGGGGGCGACGCCGATGACCGCTTGATTCAAGGCGCGAACGCATTCGCGACTTTTCTCAACCAGGCGTGAGAACCGGTTAACATCATTGAGAAATCTGCGCTGACCTTCGTTGGGAGCCGCGCCGCCGAAAGAAGAATGTGCATAGAAGACCGGCAGCAGCGTCAAGCCTATGCCGGTTTCTGCGGCGGCGGCCGCGATGCGCTCGGCCATTTCGGCAATGTTGGCGTAGGGCTTTCCGTCGCGGTCGTGATGCAGATAATGAAATTCGCCCACACGCGAAAAGCCGGCCTCCAGCATCTCGACATAGAGCTGGGCGGCGACCGCCTCGACCTGGTCGGGCGTCATCGACAGCGCGAAACGGTACATCACCTCGCGCCAACTCCAGAAACTGTCGGCCGACGGGCCGCGCAACTCGGCAAGTCCGGCCATGCCGCGCTGGAACGCGTGGCTATGCAGGTTGGGCATGCCCGGCAGGACGATGGCGTGGCGTTCGTCGCCGGTGTTCGGCGCAACCCCGGCGTCGATTGCCGCAACGCGGCCTCCGCCCAGGGCGATGCGCACATTGCTTCGCCAGCCTTCCGGCAGAAGCGCCTGTTCCGCAAAGATCGCCGTCACGTTGTTCTCCGAATCCTGGCTTATGATGACAATAGCACTTGCGGTGCTTTTTAATATGTATATACATAACCGCCATCCTTTCAAAGGGAAAATATGATGGCTGGAGAAAGCAGAGGCCGGGCGGCGGCGGTTCGCATATGGCGCAATGCGCGCCTGGCGACTTTTGCCGAAGGGGCAGCAGGGCAGGGCGTCGTCGAAAAGGGCGCCGTCGCCGCGCGTGACGGCACCATCGTCTATGCCGGCGCCGAAGCCGATATTCCGGCGGCGTTCGAGCAGCGTGCCGAGATCGTCGATTGCGAGGGCCGCTGGATCACGCCCGGCCTGATCGACTGCCACACCCATCTCGTCCATGCCGGCGACCGCGCCAACGAGTTCGAGATGCGGCTGGCAGGCGCCACCTATGAGGAGGTCGCCAGGGCCGGCGGCGGCATCGTCTCGTCGGTCAGGGCCTTGCGTGCCGCGGGTGAGGACGAACTGGTCGCTCAGACACTGCCCCGTCTCGATGCGCTGATCGCGGAGGGCGCTACCACCGTCGAGGTCAAGTCCGGCTATGGCCTTGACCTGGAAAACGAGAAAAAGTCGCTGCGCGCGGCGCGCCGTTTGGGCGCCGAGCGCCCGGTGACGATCCGCACGACCTTTCTCGGCGCCCATGCCTTGCCGCCGGAAGCCAAGGGCGACAAGGACGCCTTCATCGATCTCATCACCGCCACGATCCTGCCGGCCATCGCTGCCGACGGGCTTGCCGACGCCGTCGATGGTTTCTGCGAAGGCATCGCGTTTTCGGTCGAGCAGATGGCACGGGTCTTCGAAGCCGCAAAGGCGCTTGGCCTGCCGGTAAAGCTCCATGCCGACCAATTGTCGAACCTGCATGGCGCCGAGCTTGCCGCGCGCTATGGCGCGCTGTCGGCCGACCATCTCGAATATACCGATGAGGCAGGCGCGGCGGCAATGGCTGCATCGGGCAGCGTGGCGACGATCCTGCCCGGCGCTTACTATTTTATTCGCGAGACGAAGAAACCTCCGATCGAATTATTCCGCAGGCATGACGTCAGGATGGCCGTCGCCACCGACAACAATCCCGGCACCTCGCCGCTGACGTCGTTGCTGCTGACCATGAACATGGCGGCTACCTTGTTCGGCATGACGGTCGATGAATGCCTCGCGGGCGTGACCCGCGAAGCCGCCCGCGCACTGGGTCTGCTCGGACAGACCGGCACGCTGGAGGCGGGCAAATCCGCCGATCTAGCGATCTGGAGCATCGAGCGCCCTGCCGAACTCGTCTACCGCATGGGCTTCAACCCCTTGCACGCGCGCATCTGGAGAGGACAATGACCGAACTCGTACTGAAACCCGGCAACGTGACCCTGGCCGACTGGCGCGCCATCTATCGCGGCGCCGTGCCCAGGCTCGACGATGCCTGCCGGCCAAAGATCAAGGCGAGTGCGGAGGCTGTCGCACGCATCGTCGCCAAGGGCGAGCCGGTCTATGGCATCAACACCGGTTTCGGCAAACTGGCCAGCGTCCGCATTCCTGCCCAGGATCTCGAAACGCTTCAGCGTAACATCGTGCTCTCGCACGCCGCCGGCGTCGGCGAGCCGATGCCGGTCGCTGTTTGCAGGCTGATGATGGCCTTGAAGCTTGCCAGCCTGGCGCAGGGCGCCTCCGGCGTGCGGTCGCGCACCATCGAGCTGCTGGAAGCGATGCTGGCCAACGATGTCATCCCGGTGGTGCCGGCGCAAGGTTCGGTCGGCGCCTCCGGCGACCTCGCGCCGCTGTCACACATGACGGCCGTGATGATCGGCGTCGGCGAATGCTTCACGCCGCATGGCCGCTTCCCGGCCAAGGTCGCCTTCGTCTCGCATGGGCTGGAGCCTGTCATCCTTGGCGCCAAGGAAGGGCTGGCGCTGCTTAACGGCACGCAATTCTCGACCGCCTACGCGCTGGCGGGCTTGTTCGAGGCCGAAGTTCTCTACCAGTCGGCACTGGTCGCGGGTGCACTGTCCACCGACGCCGCCAGGGGCTCGGACGCCCCCTTCGATCCGCGCATCCATCTCTTGAGGAAGCATCGCGGCCAGATCGAGACGGCGAATGCGCTGCGCAGTCTGATGGCCGGCAGCGCCATCCGCGAATCCCACCGCGTCGGCGACGAGCGCGTGCAGGATCCCTATTGCCTGCGCTGCCAGCCGCAGGTGATGGGGGCCGCTCTGGACGTGTTGCGCAAGGCGGCCGACACGCTCGGCACGGAAGCCAATGGCGTCACCGACAATCCCTTGATCTTCGCCGAGGACGACACCGCCTTGTCGGGCGGCAATTTCCATGCCGAGCCGGTGGCTTTCGCAGCCGACATGATTGCACTCGCCGTCTGCGAGATCGGCTCGCTGTCGGAGCGCCGCATCGCCATGCTGGTCGACCCTGCGCTGTCGGGCATGCCCGCCTTTTTGACGCCGAAGCCCGGCCTGAATTCCGGCTTCATGATCCCGCAGGTGACGGCGGCAGCGCTGGTTTCCGAAAACAAGCAGAAGGCCTATCCAGCAAGCGTCGATTCGATCCCGACGTCGGCCAACCAGGAGGATCACGTCTCGATGGCCGCACATGGTGCGCGCCGGCTGATCGGCATGGTCGAGAACGCCACGGCCGTCATCGGCATCGAGTTGCTGGCCGCGACCCAGGGCTGCGATTTCCACGCGCCGCTCGCTTCCAGCACCGCACTCGAAGCGGTGCGCAAATTGGTCAGGGCGGAGGTGCCGCATCTCGACAACGACCGGCATTTCCATCCCGACATGGAGAAAGCCATCGCCATGGTGCGCAGCGGTGCAGCGGTGAAGGCGGCGAGCGCGGTGGCGCTGCCGGGAATTGCCTCATGAGAGTGCTTGGCATGGTAGGTTGCGTTCCTTCTCATCCCAGCCGTAGCTCCAACATGCGGAGGCCTCGCATGACACCTCCTTGGCTGACGGTAAAACAAGGCACCGCGCCGCTGCTGGTTTCCATGCCGCACACCGGCATCGATCTCGCCGGTCTCGACAACCGGCTGGTCTCGAGCTGGCTTGGCCAGCGCGACTGCGACTGGTGGATCGACAAGCTCTATGATTTCGCCGCAGGTCTTGGCGCCACCGTCGTGCACACCGCCATCTCGCGCACCGTCATCGACGTCAATCGCGATCCGTCCGGCGCCTCGCTCTACCCTGGTCAGGCGACGACCGGGCTGTGCCCGACCGAAACCTTCGACGGCGATCCGCTCTACCGTACAGGCGAGGAACCGGGACCGTCGGAGATCGACGAGCGCCGCCGAAAATTCTTCATGCCCTATCATGCCGCGCTCCAGGCCGAGATCGACCGGCTGCGCGGATTGCATGGCAAAATCGTCCTCTATGACTGCCACTCGATCCGCTCTGTGCTGCCGCGCCTGTTCGATGGCACGCTGCCGGTCTTCAACCTCGGCACCAATGACGGCAAGAGCACGGATCCGGCGTTGCAGGAAAAGGTCGCCGGGATCCTGGCCGAGACCGGCGAGACGTTCGTGGTCAACGGCCGCTTCAAGGGCGGGTGGATCACCCGCCATTTCGGCCAGCCGCAAAACGGCGTTCATGCGCTGCAGATGGAACTGTCCAACCGCGGCTACATGCGCGAGCCCGAAGGCAAGGGCGCGCCCGACAACTGGCCGGTCCCTTACGACGCCGCCTTCGCCGCGCCGATTCGCGCCACACTGACATCCATCCTCGAGACCGCGATTTCGTGGGTCGAGAGCTGACGCCTCGCCGCGCTCATCTGAAAGGGAAGTGACGACATGACCGATCCTCGCCACAACATCCGCGAAGTGCGCAGCCCCCGCGGCGACAAGCTCAATGCCAGGTATTGGACGACCGAAGCGCCGCTGCGCATGCTGATGAACAATCTCGATCCCGATGTCGCCGAAAATCCCAACGAACTGGTCGTCTATGGCGGCATCGGCCGGGCGGCGCGCACCTGGAACGATTTCGACCGCATCGCCGCTTCGCTGAAGACGCTTGGCGAGGACGAGACGCTGCTGGTGCAGTCCGGCAAGCCGGTCGGCGTCTTCCGCACTCATCCCGACGCGCCGCGCGTTTTGATCGCCAACTCCAATCTGGTGCCGCATTGGGCGACCTGGGAGAAATTCAACGAGCTCGATAGGAAAGGCCTGATGATGTACGGCCAGATGACGGCCGGCTCGTGGATCTATATCGGCACGCAAGGCATCGTGCAGGGCACCTACGAGACCTTCGTCGAAGCCGGACGCCAGCACTATGGCGGCGATCTCAGGGGCAAATGGATCCTGACTGGCGGCCTCGGCGGCATGGGGGGCGCCCAGCCTCTCGCGGCCGTCATGGCCGGCGCCTGCTGCCTGGCCGTCGAATGCGATCCCGACCGCATCGATTTCCGGCTGCGCACCCGCTATGTCGACGAGCGTGCCGATACGCTTGACGAGGCGCTGGAGAAGATCGCGCGCTGGACCAGGGCAGGCGAGGCGAAGTCGGTCGGCCTGGTCGGCAACACCGCCGATATCGTGCCCGAGCTGGTGCGGCGCGGCGTGCGCCCCGATATGGTCACCGACCAGACTTCGGCGCACGATCCGTTGAACGGCTATCTGCCCAAGGGCTGGACGCTGGCCGAGTGGCGCGAGAAGCGCACGTCCGACCCGAAAGCAGTCGAGAAAGCCGCCCGCGCCTCGATGCGCGAGCATGTCGAGGCGATGGTGGCCTTCTGGAACGCCGGCGTGCCGACGCTCGACTACGGCAACAACATCCGCCAGGTCGCCAAGGAAGAAGGCTTCGAGAACGCCTTTGCCTTCCCAGGCTTCGTGCCGGCCTATATCCGGCCGCTGTTCTGCCGCGGCATCGGCCCCTTCCGCTGGGCGGCCCTTTCCGGCGATCCGCAGGACATCTACAAGACCGACGCCAAGGTGCGCGAACTGACGCCCGGCAACACCCATTTGCACAACTGGCTGGACATGGCGCGCGAGCGCATCGCCTTCCAGGGCTTGCCGGCGCGCATCTGCTGGGTCGGCCTCGGCGACCGCCACCGGCTGGGCCTCGCCTTCAACGAGATGGTCGCCAAAGGCGAACTCAAGGCGCCTGTCGTCATCGGCCGCGACCATCTCGATTCCGGCTCGGTCGCCTCGCCGAACCGCGAGACAGAGGCGATGAAGGACGGCTCGGATGCGGTTTCCGACTGGCCGCTGCTCAACGCCTTGCTCAACACGGCATCGGGCGCTACCTGGGTGTCGCTGCACCATGGCGGCGGTGTCGGCATGGGCTTTTCCCAGCATGCAGGCATGGTCATCGTCGCGGACGGCACGCCTGAGGCAGCCAGGCGCCTGGAGCGGGTGCTGTGGAATGATCCGGCGACCGGCGTCATGAGGCACGCCGACGCCGGCTACGACATCGCCATCGATTGCGCCAGGGAGCATCAGCTCAATTTGCCCGGCATTCTGGGATAGTAGGCCGACCGATGCGCGTCCTGCGGGCAGCCGAATACAAATCGATGCCGTGGAAGAACGGCGGCGGCGTGACGACGGAAATCGCCGTCTCGCCGGCCGATGCCGGGCTCGACACCTTCGATTGGCGTGTCTCGATGGCCCGCGTCGAAGGCAGCGGGCCGTTCTCCAGCTTTGCCGGCATTGACCGCACCCTGTCGGTATTGGAAGGCGAGGGGATCGTTCTTGATGTCGCCGGCCAGCCGCCGGCGCGCCTGACCGCCGCTTCAGCCCCGCTTTCCTTTCCGGCCGACCGGCCGACCAGTGCCGAACTGATCGCCGGCCCGATCACCGATCTCAACGTAATGACCCGTCGCGGCCGCATGAGGCATTCCGTCGAACGCCTCGTAATCTCGAACCCTTTGGAAATCGGAACTGAAAGCCGCGCGACCCTCGTCCTGTGTCTGGGTGGGGAGTTCGTGGTTGCCGCCGCTGAGCCTGTTCGCCTTGGCCACCTCGACGCGCTCCTGACTGCCTCAGCCACAACTGGCCTGCGCATCCAGCCGATCGACGACACGACAGTATTCGTGGTCCGGATCGATGGCATTCGAGCCAACGATTAACGCTTGTTTCCAAACATGATCGCGATGCCGGCGAAATATAGGGTAAGCTCCAGCCGGGATCACGAAAAAGCCTGAATCCTTTCCGTCGATCGGTCTCGGCGGGAGTGAGAGGCGTTCGTCTTTGAAACGGTCGAAAAGACGATGCCTTGTCGTGGTGCGGAAACAATTTTCGGCAAAAGCTGGGCATGCAACCAATTGCATTTGAATCGGTTTTAGGGCCATTGCCGTGGCGGTGACGCCGCTGAGTGCCCGCTTACGGAATTTTCAATGAATATTCAGACGAATCCAGCACAAATCGAAAAGACCAGCGCGAGCTTCCCGCCCATCACGGAAGAACCGATAAGATCCATTTTCCTGCCGGAGGAACGCCTTCGGCTGCTCGGTGAAAGCCTGGCCAAGGGCGATCTCGCGGATCTGTTCGGCCTGACGCCATTCGATTTCCAGGCCCGCATCCGCGACAGCGCCAAGAAGATCCTCGAAGTCTACCGTTCGACCAACGCCGCGCAGGCGAGGGGCGAGACCATCACGCCCGCGGCGCAATGGCTGCTCGACAACAACTATCTGGTCGAGGAAACCATTTTCCAGGTCAAGCGCGACCTGCCGCGCCGCTTCTATCGTCAACTGCCGACGCTGAAGCTGCCGGACGGCGGCGGCGTGCCGCGCGCGCTGGCGCTGGCCTGGACTTATGTGGCGCATTCCGACAGTTCCGTCTCCGCGACCATGTTCAAGGCCATCGTCCAGGGCTTCCAGTCGGTCGAGCCACTGAAGATCGGCGAACTCTGGGCGCTGCCGTCGCTGTTGCGCTTCGTTCTGATCGAAAATCTTCGCCGCCTTGCGGTCAGGGTCAACCGCACCCGGCAGATGCGCCAGATCGCCAATGATGTCGCCGACAAGGTGCTGGCGACCGACGATACCCGCGACCGGCAAGCGATCCTGGCCAATTTCAGCGCGCACGCCCAGGACACTACCTTTGCCACGCAACTGCTCTACCGCTTGCGCGACGGCTCGCAGAATGCAGGCAAGGCGCTGGAGTGGCTGGAAGGCGAACTCGAGAAGACCGGCTCGGACGCTGAGGAAATCATCATTTCCGAGCATCATACGCTGTCCAGCGGCAATGTGACGACCGGCAACATCATACGCGGCCTGCGTCTCATCAACGATATCGACTGGACGGTGTGGTTCGAGGGCGTCAGCCGTATCGACACGGTGCTGCGCGAGCGCACCGACTTCGCCGCGCTCGATTTCTTCTCGCGTGACCAGTACCGGACCGCGATCGAAGAGCTGGCCCGCCGCTCGAATCTGTCGGAATATCGCGTCGCCGAAAAGGCGATCGAACTGGCCGGCCAGATCACCAACGAAATTGCATCCGCCGCCGACGGCGCAGATGGCCTTGCGGCTCCTTTAGCGCACACGGATGTCGGTTTTTTCCTTGTCGGGCCACGCCGGCTGGAGCTGGAAAAGGCGATCGGCTACCGACCGACCGTCAGTCAGACCGTCAAGCGCACCTTTGCCAAGACCGGATGGCTGGGCATCGTCCTGCCGGTCTTTGCGCTGACCGTGCTGCTTCTGGTGGTTTCCGGCAATGCCCTTGCCAATCTCGGCCTGTCTGTGCCTTCGATCGTCTTGATGCTGGCGCTATTTGCCGTGCCGGCCAGCGAAGGCGCGCTCGCTTTCTTCAATACCGTTGTCTCGCTGTTCCTCAAGCCGACGCGCCTTATCGGCTATGACTACAGGCACGGCGTGCCGTCCGAGGCACGCACGCTGGTGGTGGTGCCGTCGCTGATCGGCTCGCGCGACGACGTCGAGGAAAACATCCGCAACATCGAAGTGCACTACCTCGCCAATCTGGCGGACGAGATCCACTTCGCCCTGCTGTCGGACTGGCCCGACAGCAAGACCGAGATCGACGCGGCCGACACCGAGATTCTCGAATTCGCCCGTGACGAGATCGCCCGCCTCAACGCCCGCTATCCCGCCGAAGGCGCGCCGCGCTTCTATCTCCTGCACCGGCGCCGGCTCTATAATGCCGCGCAGGGATGCTGGATGGGCTGGGAGCGCAAGCGCGGCAAGCTGCACGAGCTTGACCTGCTGCTGCGCGGCGACAGCGACACCACCTTCCTGCCGCTCGATGTGCCGCTGCCGGAAAAAGTCGTTCACGTAATGACGCTCGACGCCGACACGCGCACCACCCGCGATGCGGTCGCTACGCTTGTCGGCAAGCTTTGCCACCCGCTCAACCGACCGCATTTCGATGCCACCAGGCGCATCGTCACCTCGGGCTACACGATCCTGCAGCCACGTATCACCGCTTCGCTGACCAGCGGCGACGAGGCATCGTTCTTCCAACGGGTCTTCTCGGCCAATCGCGGCCTCGATCCTTATGTCTTTGCGGTGTCCGACCTGTACCAGGACGTCTTCGGCGACGGCTCCTTCACCGGCAAGGGCCTCTACCACGTCGATGCCTTCGAGGCCGCGTTACAGGGCCGCATCGAGGAAAACACCATCCTCAGCCACGATCTGCTCGAAGGCGCGCTGGCGCGTTCGGCGCTCGTCACCGACGTCGAACTGGTCGAGGATTACCCGACCCGCTACTCGGTCGATGCCTCGCGCCACCACCGCTGGGCACGCGGCGACTGGCAGCTCCTGGGCTTCATCCTCGATCCGCGCTCCGGCGTCCCGGCACTGTCGCGCTGGAAGATGGTCGACAATCTGCGCCGCTCCCTGACGCCGATCTTCTGGGTGATGGCGGCGATCGCCGGCTGGACGCTGCTGCCCTTCACGCAGGCAGCACAATGGCAGGCATTGCTGATCCTCAGCCTGTTCATGGCGCCCACTTTCGACGTCGTCAACGCCATACTGCCCAAGAGCGGTGACCAGACGCCGCGCGGCCATTTCTCCGCACTGGCGCGCGACGTCGCCTTCGGCACCGCCATGGTGGCCTTGAAGATCGTGCTGATGGCGCATAACGCCTGGATGATGGGCGACGCCATCGTGCGCACGCTCTACCGGCTGTTCGTCTCCCGGCAGAACCTGCTGGAATGGCGCACCGCCTCGCAGGCGCACAAGGCCGGCGACAACGACATCGGCTCCTACTACGGCATGATGTACGGCGCCGTGATCATCGGCTTCGTCGGCCTCGCCATTCCGGTGCTGGCCGATTCCACCGGCGCCTTCGTCGCCTTTTTCTTCGCTCTGTTCTGGATTGGCTCCCCGGCGATCGCAAGCTGGATCAGCCGCTCGGCCGAGACCGAGGACCGGCTGCGCATCTCGCAGGCCGACATCCATGCGCTGCGCACCGTGGCGCGCCGCACCTGGCACTATTTCGAAACCTTCGTCACGGCGGAGCATCATCACCTGCCGCCGGACAATTTCCAGGAGAGCCCGGCGCCCGTGGTCGCGCCGCGCACCTCCCCGACCAATATCGGCGTCTATCTCCTGTCGGTCGTCTCGGCCCGCGATTTCGGCTGGATCAGCCTGTCCGACGCCATCACCCGCATCGATGCCACCATGACGACCATCGAGAGCATGCCGCGCAACCGCGGCCATCTCTTCAACTGGTACGACACCAGCACACTGAAGCCGCTCTATCCGCTCTACATCTCGGCTGTCGACAGCGGCAATCTCGCCGGCCATTTGGTGGCGGTGGCGGCGGCCTGCGCCGAATGGGCCGAGGCGCCGTCCGTTCATCTCCAAGGCGATTTCGAGGGCATCCTCGACACAGTGACCATCCTCGGCGAGAGCCTGGATGAGCTGCCCGACGACCGCCGTCAGCTGCGGCCGCTGCGCCAGCGCCTTGCCGACCGCCTCGACGGCATGCGGCGCGCCGTCGACACCATCAAGGCGCAGCCGGAAATGGCCTCGATCCGCACCATCAATTTGGCTGTGCTGGCCGGCGAGATCCGCAAGCTCGCCACCGCCATCCACACCGAGGCGGCATCGCCACAGAGCGATGTCATCGTCGACTGGGCGGCCAGGCTCGAAGCCACCTGCGAGGCGCATGTCCACGACGCCCACAGCGACGACAACGCCGTAGAGGCGCTGCGTGCCAAGCTGCTCACCCTGCGCGAGCGCACGCGCCGCTTCGCCTTCGAGATGGAGTTCTCGTTCCTGATGCGGCCGGAGCGCAAGCTGCTGTCGATCGGCTACCGGGTCGAGGAGCACCAACTCGACGAGAGCTGCTACGATCTTCTGGCCTCCGAGGCGCGGCTGACCAGCCTGTTCGCCATCGCAAAGGGCGACCTGCCGACTGAGCACTGGTTCCGGCTTGGCCGGCCGATCGTCGAGATAGGCTTCCAGGGCGCGCTGATGTCCTGGTCCGGCTCGATGTTCGAGTATCTGATGCCGCCGCTGGTGATGAAGGAACCGCAAGGTTCAATTCTCAACCAGACCAGCAAGCTGATCATCAAACGCCAGATCCAGTATGGCCGCCAGAAGAACGTGCCCTGGGGCATTTCGGAAGCGGCCTACAACGCCCGCGACCGCGAGCTGACCTACCAATACACCAATTTCGGCGTGCCTGGTCTCGGGTTGAAGCGCGGCCTTGGCCAGAACACGGTGATCGCGCCTTACGCCACCGTGCTCGCCGCGCAATTTAACCCGCGCGAAGCGGTGCAGAACCTAGCGCGACTGCGGGAGCTCGGCGCGCTTGGCCGCCATGGTTACTACGACGCGGTCGATTTCACGCCGCAACGCGTGCCGGAAGGCACCGATCACGTCGTCGTGCAGAACTACATGGCCCACCATTCCGGCATGTCGATCGCGGCGGTCGCCGATGCCATTTTCGAGGGTCGCCTGCGCGACCGTTTCCACAGCGATCCGGTCATCGAGTCGGCCGAACTTCTGCTCCAGGAGAGGGCGCCGCGCGACATCCCGACCGCGACCGTCAGGACCGAGGCGGACGAACGGGCGAAGGACGAGACCGAAACCGAGAGTCCCGACACACGCATCGTGCTCGATCCTGTGCGGGCGCTGCGTTCGACCAATGTGATGTCGAATGGCCGCTATTCGGTGATGGTCACCGCGACGGGCTCCGGCTACAGCCGGTGGGGCGACCTGTCCGTCACGCGCTGGCAGCCGGATCCGACCGAGGACCGGCTCGGCTCCTACATCTTCCTGCGCGACGCCGGCACTGGTGACTGGTGGTCGGCGACGGCGGAGCCCAGGCGCGCGGCCGAGGAGCGCACCCAGACGCTGTTCTCCGACGACAAGGCGAGCTTCGTCAAACTGGTCGGCACGCTGCGCTCCGAGGTCGAATGCATCGTCATCTCGGAAGGCAACGGCGAAGGCCGCCGCGTGACGCTGTTCAACGAGGGACCGACCGACCGTCACATCGAAGTGACCTCCTTCGCGGAGCTGGTGCTGGGGCTGGAGGTATCCGACAATGCCCATCCCGCCTTCTCGAAAATGTTCGTGGAGACCGAAATTGCTCCCAACAATGGGGCGATCTTCGCCACGCGGCGCAAGCGCGAGACCAGCGAGCCCGACGTGACTATGGTGCATTTCGTCACTGACCCGTCCGGCCCGGCGCGCGACGCCGAAGCCGAGACCGACAGGCGCGCCTTCATCGGCCGCGGCCGCACCATCGTCGACGCTGCGGCTTTCGATCCGGGCGCCCGGCTTGGCGGCCATTCCGGCTTCACCCTCGATCCCGTCGCCTCGCTGCGCCGCCAGGTGCGCGTGCCCGCCAACAAGAAGATATCGCTGACCTTCTGGACCGTCGTCGGTTCCAACCGCGCGGAGCTGGAGGAGGCCATTGCCCGACTCGACCACCCGGAGAGCTTTGCCCGTCAGGCCATGCTCGCCTGGACCCGCAGCCAGGTGCAGACCCGGCATCTCGGCCTCAGCCTGGCCGACGCCGCCAACGTACAGAAGCTGGCGCGCTATCTGATCTATCCGGATCCATTCCTGCGCCTGCCGGCCGAATCCATCGCTTCGGGACTGGGCAAGCAGTCGAGCCTGTGGCCGACCAGCATCTCCGGCGATTTCCCGATCTTCCTGGTCAGGATCGGCGACGTCGCCGATCTCGAAATCGTCGCCCAGGCGCTCCGTTTCCAGGAGTACATGCGCACCCGTGGCATGATGATCGATTTCGTCGTCGTCAACGAACAGGCCTCCTCCTATGTGCAGGACCTGCAGCGAGCAGTCGAATCCCTGTGCGAGAACAGCCGCTTGCGCGGCAAGGAGCTCGGACCGCGCCAGCACATATTCGCCGTGCGTCGCGACCTGATGGACGAGACCACCTACAAGACGCTGCTTGCGGTTGCGCGCGTGGTTCTGCACACGCGCAACGGCACCATCTTCGATCAGATCGAGCGGGCCGAAGTGGCGGCCTTGCAGGCGCGCGATGCCCAGCAGCCGGCGGCATTGCCCGAATTGGCGTCTATGACGCATTCCTTTGGCTCGCAGGCCTTGGCGGCGGACGGGCACGGGCTCAGCCAATGGAACGGGTTCGGTGGTTTCGAGGGCGACGGGCGGCACTATGTCGTGCGCCTGGCCGGTCGCAGCACCACGCCCCAACCCTGGATCAATGTTATTTCCAACGCCTCGTTCGGCTTCCACGTCTCCGCCGAAGGCGCTGCCTTCACCTGGAGCCGCAACAGCCGCGACTACCAGCTGACGCCGTGGTCGAACGATCCGGTTTCGAACCGGCCCGGTGAGGGCATCTATATCTATGATCACGCCAGTGGCCGGGCATTCTCGCCGCTCGCCGCCATGGTGCGCGATCCGTCGATGACTTACGAGACGTGGCACGGCCAAGGGTTCTCCACCTTCCGGTCGAAGCGCGGCTCATTGTCGATGGACCTCACCCATGTCGTCGACCCGGTCGACCCGGTGAAGATTTCCCGCCTGCGCATCCAGAATGCCGGCCCGGCGCCGGCCAGGCTGCGCGTCTATGCCTATGCCGAATGGGTGCTGGGCGGACATCGCTCGCGGACGGCGGCGACCATCGTTCCGTCGCGCGATGCCGCCACCGGCGCCTTGCTGGCACAGAACCCCTACGGGCTCGATTTCGGCGAGCGCGTCGCCTTCCTCGCCGCCGATGACGGCGTGCATTCGGTGACAGCAGACCGGACTGAATTCCTGGGCCGGCACGGCACCAGCGAGTTTCCGCAGGCGGTGCTGAGCGGCGCGGGACTGTCGGGCCGCGTGGAAGCCGGCGACGATCCCTGCGCTGCAATCGCCCGCGACATCGATGTTCCGGCCGGCGGCGACGTCACGCTGTTCTGGCTGCTCGGGGACGCTGGCTCGGCCGCGGAAGCGAGCGCCCTGGTGCGCAAGCATCGGGGCAGGGATTTCGACCAGCGTCTGGCCGACAACGAGCGCGAGTGGCGCGGCTTCCTCGACACCATCCAGGTCGAAACGCCGGACAAGGCGCTCGACGCCATGGTCAACCACTGGCTGCCCTACCAGAGCCTCGCCTGCCGCATCCGCGCCCGCTCTGCCTTCTATCAGGCCAGTGGCGCCTTCGGCTTCCGCGACCAGTTGCAGGACACGCTGGCTCTGCTGGCGCACGATCCCAAACTGGCGCGAGACCAGATCCTCAACGCGGCGCGTCGGCAGTTCCCTGAAGGCGACGTGCAGCATTGGTGGCTGCCGCGCACCGGGGCGGGCGTGCGTACGCTGATCTCCGACGACGTAGTCTGGCTCGCCCATGCCACCGCGCGCTATCTGCTGGTGACGGGTGACGCCACAATCCTGAAGGAGCAGCTGCCCTTCATCGATGGACAGCCGCTGGGCGAGGGCGAGCACGATGCCTTCTTCACGCCCGAAATTTCGAAAAAGACGGCGTCCCTCTACGAGCATTGCGCGCGTGCGCTCGATCTTGCCATTACGCGCAGCAGTCCCGCCGGGCTGCCGCTGATCCTCGGCGGCGACTGGAACGACGGCATGAACCGCGTCGGCGAGCAAGGCAAGGGCGAGAGCGTCTGGCTCGGATGGTTCCTGCTGCGGACGCTGGGCGACTTCGCCGCCGTGGCCAAGACCGAGGGTGATGCCAAGCACGCGCAGGCCTGGGCAAAGCATGCCGACGCGCTGAAACGCGCGCTGGAGAGCACGGCGTGGGACGGCGAATGGTATCGGCGCGGCAGTTTTGACGATGGCACGCCGCTCGGTTCGCGCTCATCCCAGGAGTGCAGGATCGACTCCATCGCCCAGTCCTGGAGCGTGCTCTCGGGCGAGGGCGATCCGGCGCGTTCGACGACGGCGATGCAGCAGGCGACCAAGCTGCTCGTCGACGACGAACTCAAGATCCTCAAGCTGTTCACGCCGCCCTTTTCGAAGACGAAGAAGGACCCGGGATACATCAAGAGCTACCCGCCGGGCGTTCGCGAGAATGGCGGCCAGTATACTCATGCCGCCACCTGGTTCGTCATCGCGCTGGCCGAAATGGGGCTGAACGACGAAGCCTATCGCTGCTTCTCGATGCTGAACCCGGTCAACCACGCATTGGACGAGGCCTCGGCAGAGCGCTACCGCGTCGAGCCCTACGTGGTTGCGGCCGATATCTACGCCGGCGACGGCAATGCCAGCGACAACAAGGGCGGCCGCGGTGGCTGGACGTGGTACACGGGCTCGGCGGGCTGGCTGTACCGGGCGGCGGTCGAAGGCATTCTCGGCATCGAGCGGCGTGGAAAGCAGATCACGTTTAGGCCGAAACTGCCCAGCCATTGGGATGGCTACGCCGCCACGCTCAAAATGCTGGGGGCCGAAGTCACGGTGCGTGTCGTCCGCGACAAAAAGACCAAGTCGATCTCGCTTGAAGTTGATGGTTCGAAGACGAAATCCGCGTCTTTCCAACCGAAGGCTGGTAGCAAGGTCGAAGTTGTCGTGAAGATACCCTCGTAAAATCAACAGCTTCAACCCTGTCCCGCGCATCCTCCGGAATGCGCGGGATAGTCTTTTGTCTATTTGCAGATCTCCGCTTGGGCAGCCGGCGGATCCGGTCGGGCCATGCCGGGCAAGATCGCCGTGATTAAAAATGTGGCAGCGCTCAGCGGCTGCCATGATTTTGCCGCAAGGCTGACATTTCACCTTTTATCTCAACCCGTTAGGTGATCACGTGAGATTTCGCATCGTCGTCATCTTTTGTTCGCTAAACGGGAACGGAAGGGATAGACGGGCATTGTTTTGCGACGCGTTAACCGATACGTGTCAAGAAATGGTGCGGTGCACAATAAATGTTTTGGCGGAGTAGCTGAAGTGTCCCTTCTGCAAATCTACTGGCGAGCGCTCGGTTATTTGGCAGCTGACAGGAAACGCGTGGCGCTGATCTGCTCAGCCAATGTCGCGCTGGCCATCATCGCCATCCTGGAGCCGATCATGTTCGGTCGCGTGATCGACGCGATTTCCGCACACGGCTCCGTCTTTTCGACCCTCGCCCTCTGGGCCGGCCTGGGCGCCTTTAACATCATCGCGTTCGTTCTTGTGGCGCGCGGCGCCGACCGCTTCGCCCACGCCCGGCGCAGCGAAGTGCTCTGCGACTCCTTCGAGCGCGTCATCACCATGCCGCTCGCCTGGCATCATCAGCGCGGCACGTCCAATTCCCTGCACACGCTGCTGCGTGCCGTGGAGACCTTGTTTAGTCTCTGGCTCGAATTCATGCGCCAGCATCTGTCCACGGCCGTCGCGTTGTTCCTGCTGATCCCGACCGCGCTCAGCATGGACGTGCGCATGTCGATGGTGCTGCTGGCTCTCGGCGTGCTCTATGTCGGCATCGGCCGGCTGGTGATGAAGCGGACCAAGGCAGGCCAGGCCGCCGTGGAGCGCCACTATCACACCGTATTCGCCCATGTGACGGACTCGGTCAGCAACGTCGCCGTTTTGCAGAGCTACAACCGCCTCGGCCATGAGGCCGATACGCTGCGCCGCTACGTCAAGAACCTGCTCGATGCGCAGAACCCTGTGCTCGACTGGTGGGCCATGGCCAATGCGCTGCATCGTCTGTCGTCGACGATTTCGATGATGGTGGTGCTTTTGATCGGCGCCTATCTGGTCACCCACGGCCAGCTGCGCATCGGCGACGTCATCGCCTTCACCGGTTTTGCAACGCTGCTGATCGCACGTCTCGACCAGATGTCGGCATTCGCCAACCAGATTTCGGAAGCCCGCGCCAAGCTCGAGGATTTCTACCATCTCGAGGACTCGGCGGCCGACGCCGCCGAACCGGACGGGCTGCGCGATCTCACGAACGTCACCGGCCATGTCCGCTTCGAGAATGTCGGCTTCGAATTCGCCAATTCGGGGCAGGGCATCCACGACGTCTCCTTCGAGGTCCAGGCGGGCCAGACCGTAGCCATCGTTGGGCCGACCGGCGCCGGCAAGACCACGCTCATCAATCTGTTGCAGCGCGTCTTCTCGCCGTCCACCGGCCGTATCCTGATCGACGGCATCGACACCCGCACCGTGACCCGCAAGTCGCTGCGCCATTCGATCGCCACCGTGTTCCAGGATGCAGGCCTGCTCAACCGCTCGATCGAGGACAACATCCGCGTCGGCCGCTCCGATGCGACCAACGACGAGATCCATGCCGCCGCCAACGCGGCTGCCGCACAGGACTTCATCCTGGCCAAGAGCAATGGCTACGACACGGTAGTCGGCGAACGTGGCGGCCAGTTGTCTGGCGGCGAGCGCCAGCGCATCGCCATTGCCCGCGCCGTGTTGAAGGATGCTCCGATCCTGGTGCTGGATGAGGCGACCAGCGCGCTCGACGTCGAGACAGAAGACCGCGTCAAGGAAGCGATCGACGAATTGCGCCGCGACCGCACCACCTTCATCATCGCCCACCGCCTGACCACCGTCCGCGACGCCGATCTGGTCGTGTTCATGGACAAGGGCAGGGTGGTCGAAATGGGCGGCTTCGCCGAGCTGTCGCTGCGCAACGGCCGTTTCGCCAGCCTGCTGCGCGCCGGCGGCCTGCTCAACGACGAAGAGGTCCGCCGCCTCAGCCGCTCGATACAGGGCGAGGCCGCCTAGCGGGTTCTTTTACCTCCCCCCGTGGGAGGTCGGACTGAAGGTCCGGTCGGGGAGCGCCGCCGTCCTCACCCCGCTGCTTCGCAGCAACCCCCCAAGGGGAGGTGACAAGGCCTGCGACACTCCCTCGATTGCCCCAGACGCATAGCCGGGCTATTTAAAGCGGCATGAGCGACAGCACTTCACGCCTGAGCGGCTGGACCGATCTTGCCAACCCGACACGGTTCGTGGCGCTTGCCGACCGGGTGGTGCCGTGGCTGGCGACGATTGCGGCGCTGACCCTTGCCGCCGGCCTCTATATGAGCTTCACCGCGCCCGAGGACTTCCAGCAAGGCATCACCGTCCGCATCATGTACATCCATGTGCCTTTCGCCTGGTTGGCCATGATGTGCTACACGCTGATGGCGCTCTCGGCGCTCGGCACATTGGTCTGGCGCCACCCGCTGGCCGATGTCGCACTGAAATCGGCGGCCCCCATAGGTGCCGTCTTCACCGCCCTGGCGCTGATCACCGGTTCGATCTGGGGCAAGCCGATGTGGGGCACCTGGTGGGTATGGGACGCGCGGCTGACTTCGGTTTTCGTGCTGTTCCTGATGTATCTCGGCATCATCGCGCTGACCCGCGCGCTCGATGATGCCGGCCGCGCCGCCTGGGCCGCCGCCATCATCACGCTGGTCGGCTTCATCAACATCCCGATCATAAAATTCTCGGTCGATTGGTGGAACACGCTGCATCAGCCGGCCTCGGTGTTCCGCATGGGCGGATCGACCATCGACCCCTCGATGCTCTGGCCGCTGCTGGTGATGGCCATCGGCTTCACGGTGCTGTTCTTCGCGCTGCACCTGATGGCGATGCGTACCGAAATCCACCGGCGGCGGGTGATTGCGATGCGCAGGGTCGCGGCCCGGCAGGCTGAGCGTCAGCCGGCTTGAATCACCCGCGCCTGGCCAAAGAAGTCATCCCATCCCCCCACGTGCGGCCACCGGCAGGGTTTCCAGCACCGTCTCGCCGTCGATCAAATTGACCTCATTGAACAGGTTGGTGACGACGCAGCAATGGTCGGGCACCACGCGCACGCGCTCGCCGATGCGAAGCTTGCCATCGCCTGAGAGCGTGACCGTGCCGTGTTCCTCGCTCAGGCCCGTCACCCGCGCTCCCGCAACGCCGAGCAGCTCGCCGAAATCGGCGAGCCCCAGCGTATCGCTCGACAGCGCCTTGCTGCCGGCGTCGAGGATGGCACGCGTCCGCGTCGGATGGCTGACCACGGTCGACAGCACGCTCAGCGCGCAATCGTCGAGGCTGCCGACGCCCTTGGCGACCTGGTAGCGGTCGAGATAGATGTAGGTGCCGGGGCGGTATTCCGTGACGACGCTGTCTTCGCCCGAGCGCCACATGTCGGGCGTGCCGCCGCTGGAGATGCGCGCGCAGGCGAGACCGCAGGCGGCCAGCGCCTGCCTGGCGCCGGCGAGCCAGGCCTCGGCCTCCCCCGCACGGCCCGCGGCCGGATAGGTCATCAGCCCGCCGAAGGCGAGGCCCTTTGCCGTCTCGATCTGTCTTGCCAGGCCAACCGCTTCACCGGCCGTCTGCACGCCGCAGCGCCCCATGCCAGTGTCGCATTCGACCAGCACCGGCAGGGGATGGCCGGCATCGGTGAAGGTGGCGGCCAAGCCTTCGATCGTCTCCACGCTGTCCGCCGTCACCGATAGGGTAACGCGCCCATGCAGCGCCTTCAGCCGCTCCAGCTTGGCCCGGCCAAGGATGTTGTAGGGGAGAAAAATGTCGGTCAGCCCGGCATCGGCCATCACCTCGGCCTCGCCGATCTTCTGGCAGGTGATGCCGACCGCGCCCGCCGCCACCTGCTTCTTCGCCCAATAGGGCAGCTTATGCGTCTTGATGTGGGGCCTGAGCTTCAACCCGTGACGGTCGGCATGCGCCTGCGCGCGGGCAATATTGGCTTCGGCGCGCGCGGCGTCGATCAGGATCGATGGCGTATCGAGGTCGTGAATGGTCGGCATCATCTGTCACCCTGTGGAATCCGCAGGGGTTATGGCCCTGAAAGCGCCTTATGTCACGCGGCCAGCCGAGCGGATCCGTGGTTCCATGCGTCCGCGCTGCAAGCCGGGGCGAGGCAATACGGATCGACACCGCATCGTCGTTCGGCTATGCGATTTGTCGGAAAAGTCGACACGAGGACCACGATCATGAAACGCTCCGCCATCAACGACATCATCCGCGAAGCCGACGCTTTCATCCGCTCGTTCGGCTACATCATGCCGCCCTTCGCCTACTGGTCGCCGGAAGAGATGAAGGCGCGCCAGGTCGATTCCTCGGCCATTTTCACCTCGCGGCTCGGCTGGGACATCACCGATTACGGCCAGGAAAAATTCAAGGAGCTCGGCCTGTTCCTGTTCACAGTGCGCAACGGCCGCTACGAGGACATGAAGAAGGGCATGGGCATGCTCTATGCCGAGAAGATCATGATCTCGCGCAAGGACCAGTTGTCGCCGATGCACCGCCACAACATCAAGGCCGAGGACATCATCAACCGTGGCGGCGGCAAGCTGGTGCTGGAACTGTTCATGCACGATCGCGACGGCGGCATCGATCCCAAGGCCGAGGTGTCGGTGCCTGTCGACGGCACCATCCACCGGTTGCCGGCGGGCGGGCTGCTGAAGCTCGATCCGGGCCAGAGCGTCACGCTGCTGCCCGGCGTCTGGCATGCCTTCTGGGCCGAAGGCAAGGACGTGCTGATCGGCGAGGTGTCGACCGTCAATGACGATCTCACCGACAACGTTTTTCGCGAGCCGATCGGCCGCTTCTCCAACGTCGACGAGGACGTCGCCCCGCTGCACCTGCTGGTGTCCGACTATGAGAAGTGGCTGGGGTAAATCAGCCGTGAATTGAGGCACCGGGCGGCTGACGGTCAAGGCTGGCAGCCTCGATGGCAGCAGCCAAGTCGAAAGTGAGTCGCCCCCGGTTGCCGCTACGGCGATCCCTGGTCGATCGATCCCACCGCTTCGCCGGTGAAGATGACCTTCGTGTCTTCGTGCACTTCGGAGGCGAGGTCCTCGGCGTCCCAATTGGTCAGCCTGATGCAGCCATGCGAGAAGGTTTTCCCGATCTTGCTCGGGTCCGGAGTCCCGTGAATGCCGTAACTTTCGATGGACAAATCGATCCAGACCGATCCCACCGGATTGTTTGGCCCGGCGGCGATCTTGAAGGGGCGTTTGGTCCTGACTCCCTTGAAGGCGAAGTCGGGATCGTAGTGATAGGTGGGGTTGTGCACCACGCGTTTGACCTCTGCCTGGCCGCTCGGCGCCGGCTTCTCCTGGCTGCCGATCGAGGCGGGGTACACCGCAAGCACTTTGCCGGACGGGTCGAGCACGCGAAGCTGGCGCGCGCCCTTGTCGACCTCGACCTCAGCAACA
Source organism: Mesorhizobium sp. B2-1-3 (assembly GCF_006442495.1). Lineage (NCBI taxonomy): Bacteria > Pseudomonadati > Pseudomonadota > Alphaproteobacteria > Hyphomicrobiales > Phyllobacteriaceae > Mesorhizobium > Mesorhizobium sp. B2-1-3. The sequence continues at coordinate 147,195 of NZ_VFWL01000010.1, read as the reverse complement.
CCCGCGGGCGGATCGCCTCGGGTGACGGCAGGCACCAGCACCTTTTGCCCGGCCTTCCTGAAGCCGACGCCAGGGTTGAGCCGTTGAAGCAACTGTTGGCTGACGTGGAAGCGCTCCGCTATTTTTTCCGCCGCGTTGTGGTAGCCGAGCCTGCGCAGGCGGGCCATTTTCTCCATGCGCGCCGGAATTCGCCTGGTAAACGGTCCGCGCACATCCTTGCGCGTCAGCTCGTACGTCTCGAGCGCCGGGCTCGGGGAGGTCGCGACCAGCTTGTCCCAGGTCTGGCGGGTGAGCTTACCATCGGCGGGCAGCCCGTTGGCTGCCTGAAACGCCCGGACCGCCTTGGCGAAGTTCTCTGCTGCGCGGCCGTCGATCAGGCCCGGCGAGAAGCGCGCGCGATCCAGAAGGATCTGTGCCTTCAGCACGGTCGCACTGACGCCTTTTGCTTCGCTGTCGTCGAATTGCGTGTTGTTGACGGTTGCGACGTCCAGCTTTGCCGCCGCCGATACGTCACATGCCATGGCGAGCACGACAGCCGCGACGAGAAGGAGCCTGGTCATCGACGTCACACTCCTGCATGAGCACCTGCTTCTATGACGTTGCAGGGCCGATCTGGTTCCATTCCCCCTGCATTTGAGCCGCGATCACCGACCGCCAGTATGAGGAATACGGATCGGGACGTCCGGCAGTCGCGCGGATGCATGTGATGATAGACTTAACGGGAAGAACTCGGCGCCGGCTGCACGCTCGTCCTGCACACAGGCATGACGAGCTGATTGGTACATCCGTCTTGGCCAACCTTGCTTGCAGCGCCGGCAACGCCTCGCTCTCGCCGCGCCGTGTCAGGCATTCCAGCAGCCCGTGCAGCGCCTATGACAAAGCCGGGCTCACCCGCATCGGTGCCGAACGCCCTTAACTGCCAGGCCTGCCCTTGTTTTGTTTGCGCGCATAGACGACGCATGCGTCGACGGCGCTGACACACAGCCCATCGCGGCGGTTTGGAAGGTTGTTGTCGCCCGCATAGGCGACCTCCGCCACACGGCCATCGACGATGCGCACCTGTGTGTTGCAATAACCGCCCGGAGCGACATTCACCGAACCGCCGACGGAAGGGATAGGGCCCACCGCGAAGGTGGGAAGCACGACATTGACATTGCCCCGCTGCACCGCGCGCTCGTAACTCCAGATTTGCCCCGATGCTCCTTCGTCGGCGGTGGCGGTGGGGAACCCCGCGCACATTCGCAGATCCGCTTCGCTGAGACCGACCATTTCCTTTTGGGCGGCCGCCGTCGTGGGATCCTCTTTCGCAAGCTTGGACGTATCGTCGGGAACGACGCAGGACCAGAGCGTGACCGTGCCGGTGAGAAGAAACAGAATAGCCGGTAGTCGAATCCCGCGAGACGCCAAAACCGCTCTCCGATCTGCTGGATTGTTCGCCCGCCCTTCACCGAGGTAAGAGGCCGTCCCGATATTTCAACCCGCGATCGGGCTGCCTGTTCGATCGCGAGACGGCGGATCAGGCTGGTTGGTCTGGTGCGGACGGTGGGAGTGAAGCTGGCTGGGGAACCTGGATTCGAACCAGGACTAACGGAGTCAGAGTCCGTGGGTCTACCGTTAACCTATTCCCCAGCAGGCGAGGTCATAAACCGCGCGGGCCGAGCGGGCGAACCGCTGTGAGCGCTGCCTTGTAGCCGCCAGCAGAAAATAGTCAAGCCTGCCGGTGTTTCAATTGTGATGTTTCGGCGCGGCTTTTCAATTGCCTGTCCGCCCGAACTGCGAGCGCTCGAAATAGAGCACGATGCCCAGGCCCAGAAACAGCGGGACGATGAGATAAAACAGCCGGAATACCAGCAGGGCCGCCAGCACGCCCACGGGGTCCATGTCGGAGAGCCCGGCCAGGAACACCACCTCGAACACGCCCAGCCCACCCGGCGCGTGCGAGATCTGCGCGATCGAGAAGGAGACGAGGAACACGCCGAGCACCACGAAATAGCCGGGGTTATGGGTCCCGGGGAGGGCAAAGAAGATGATCGCGGCTGCCGCCAGGAGTTCGATCGGGCCGATCAGTAATTGTCGCGCCACGATCGGCAGGGCCGGATAGTGAATCTGAAAGCTGCCGATCTTCAGCGGCCGCAGATGCAGCCAGCTGCCGAAGATATAGGCGGCGACGACGGCAAGCATGACGATGCCCGCAGCCCGCGACAGGCCGTGATGTGCTATGCCGGAGAAGCGGTCGATGATCTGCGGTTCGAGCACCAGAACGAGGCCGGAGGCAAGTACCGTCGACAGCACGAAGGTAATCCAGCAGATCGCCACCAGCACGCCGACGTCCTGTCCGCTCAATCCCCTCGTGCCATAGGCGCGATAACGGATGACGGCGCCCGAAAACACCGAGCCGCCGATATTATGCGACAGCGCGTAGGTGGTGAAGGAGCACAGCGTCACGAACAGCCACGACACGCGTTTGCCGATATGCAGGAGCGCGATGTGGTCGTAGCCGGCGAGCGAGGCATAGGCGACAACCGAGCTCAGCCCCGCGAGGATCCAGCCGCGGGCCGGGATCGCCGCAATACCGTCCCAGACATCATCCAGCGAAATGCCGCGCAATTCGTGCCAGAGCAGCAGGAGCGAGAAAATCACCGCCCCGACGCCGACGACCGGCCAGAAATAGCGTCTCCAGTTCATTGCCTGACTGCCATGCGTTGCGGGCCCGTTGCCTTCGCTGTCATTGCGGGAAAGCGGTCGGCGATTCCGATCGCTTTGCCCCCTCTATTTCAGAGATGCCTCATCGAAGCCGGCTATTCAACCGCCGGCCCTTGCCGCCATGGCAAGCCGCAATCGTTATCGTCGTCGAGAGGCGGAAAATCGACAGCCGAGCGGGAATATCGGCCCGGCCATGCGACCGTCCCCACACGCATTTGTGCCGAAAGTCGCTGTTTATCCCCACTTTGCGTAAGACGCGGCAGCGGGCGGTTTGCGGACAGCCCGGCAAAATTCGTGCCACGCGGCACTTGGTGATCCGGGCCGGCGCTGTTAGTCTGGCGGCAACTTGAAACAAAGAAGCGCCTGCTGCGTCCGTTCGCCGGTTCGCGCGGCGCCGGAAGGAACGACAGTGGAAGACCGCGACACCGGCGCCGGCGCGCCGGAGGTGGGCGCGTCCAGCGCTTCCCCGAGGCCGGCAGGCCCGGGGACCGCCAAATGGCAGCAACGCCGCCCGACGGAGCCACGCTCCGCCGACGGGCAGGCGAGCGACGCGAACCACCACCAAAAGGGCAAGGCCAAGAAAAGGCGCAAACGCCGGCGCGGGCGCAAGGTTTTTGCGCGCGACGATATCCGTCCCGCGGCGAATGGGGCGCCGGCGCCACGCGCCGCCGCGGCTGGCGCGGCGCCTGCAGGCATAGCCACACCGCCCATCGCGGTGGCTCGGCCCGAACCGGGGGCCCGTCGCCCGACGATGCCGGAATTGCCGGTATTTGCCGCGCTCGATCTCGGCACCAACAATTGCCGGCTGCTGGTCGCCGTGCCGGCGCGTCATGGCCAGTTTCGTGTCATCGACGCCTTTTCGCGCATCGTGCGACTGGGCGAGGGGCTCACGGCCAGCGGCCGCCTCGGCCAACCGGCGATGGACCGCGCGGTCGAGGCCCTGAAGGTCTGCGGCGAGAAACTGCGCAACCGCAAGATCAGGAAGGCGCGGCTGATCGCCACCGAGGCCTGCCGCTCGGCGGCGAACGGCGTCGAGTTCCTGGAGCGCGTCGAGCGCGAGGCTGGCCTCAAGCTCGAAATCATCGACCGACAGACCGAAGCGCGGCTGGCGGTGTCCGGCTGCGGTTCGCTGGTCGAGCGCGACACGCAGGGCGTCGTGCTGTTCGACATCGGCGGCGGCTCCTCCGAGATCGCGCTGATCGATCTCACCGGCCGCCGCTCGCCGCGGCTCGCCAACCATATCGTGTCGTGGACGTCGCTGCCGGTCGGCGTCGTCTCGCTGGCCGAGCGTTTCGGCGGCCGCACGGTGACGCGCGAGATTTTTGGCGCCATGGTCGACGACGTCGCCGCCCGGCTCGCCGCCTTCGATGGCCGCGATCGGCTTAGCCACCTCAAGGCCAGCCCGAAATTTCATCTGCTGGGCACTTCCGGAACGGTGACGACGCTGGCTGGCGTCCATCTCGATCTCGAGCGCTACGACCGCCGCCGCGTCGACGGCCTGTGGATGGACAGGGACAGCGTCGACCGCATGGTGGAAAAACTTGTCGGCTGGGATTTCCAGCAGCGTGTCGCCAATCCCTGCATCGGCGCCGACCGCGCCGACCTGGTGCTGGCCGGCTGCGCCATCCTGGAAGCGATCCGTGCCGTGTGGCCGTCGGAGCGGCTGCGCGTCGCCGACCGCGGCCTGCGCGAGGGCATATTGAGCGAGCTGATGGCCGATGACGGCGTCTGGCGCAACGATGGGCGCGGCAGAGCATGATCCCGAACCGCAGAACCGCGTCAGCGAAAAGTGGCGACCGGTTTTCGCGGACAAACGGCTCCGTTTGTCCAGAAGTCACGCTCGGGCAAGCTGGCGCAAGCGTTGCTCCGGTGAGCAGTCGACCCCCACTCCGTCGAGCTTCGCTCGACACCTCTCCCCCGATCGACGGGGGAGAGGAATGGCGCGAGCTAGCCAATCTTGGCGCCCTTCCTCTCCCTCCGGAGGGGGGAGAGGTGGCGCTGCGAAGCAGCGACGGAGTGGGGGAAGCCGTTTGCCAAACGCGCTGCCGCCGAAAAACGGCCACAACCCGGCAAGCGAGAAAACTTGGACAAGAAGTCAACCAATGACCAAGAAACCGGAAAAGCCGGGCTCGGCCGGCATTCGCGTGCTGAAGACGCGGATCAAGAAGAAAAGCGGGCTGAAGGAATCGTCGCGCCGCTGGCTGCAGCGCCACATCAACGATCCCTACGTCCAGCGCTCCAAGGCTGACGGCTACCGCTCGCGCGCGGCCTACAAGCTGATCGAGATCGACGACAAGCACCATCTGCTGAAACCCGGCATGAAGGTGATCGACCTTGGTGCGGCCCCCGGCGGCTGGTGCCAGGTCGCGGCCGCGCGGACCAAATCGACCGCGGAAAATCCGCATGTCGTAGGCATCGACTATCTCGAGATGGATGCGGTGCCCGGCGCGCCGGTGCTGTTGATGGATTTCCTCGATCCCGAGGCGCCGCGGAAGCTGGCCGAGGCGCTTGGCGGCGATCCCGATGTCGTGCTGTCCGACATGGCAGCGCCCACCACCGGCCACAAGCGGACCGACCACATCCGTACCATGCATCTGTGCGAGGTGGCCGCCGACTTCGCGCTGTCGGTGCTGAAGCCGGGCGGACATTTCCTGGCCAAGACGTTCCAGGGCGGCGCCGAAAACGAGCTGCTCTCGATGCTGAAGAAGAATTTCCGCTCCGTCCACCACGTCAAGCCGCCTGCGTCGCGCGATGAATCGGTGGAGCTGTATTTGCTCGCGAAGGACTTCAAAGGGCGTGAGTCCGATCGGGGATAGCGCCTCCCTTCTGCCCTTGCCCGTCCTTTGGACCCCGCAAGGGGAGAAGGGCTGCATCACTCCCCCGGCGACCTCACCGGTTCCAGGGGCTTGGGCATGGTCAATCGGCCGTGGCCGGAGACGGCGTTGCCTGCATCGGGCGCCAGCCGCATGAACGACAGCGATGCGGCGGCGGAAATTGCCGCGACGATGAAGAAGGCGGTATGGAAGTCCGGCAATGTCAACGGGCCGCCGTGGATACTCGTCGATATCTCCAGGATGCCGCCGGCAACCGCCACGCCCAGCGCGATCGACAGTTGCTGGAACACGGCGGCGATCGGCGTTGCCTTGCTCGTGTCCTCGGCTGAAACCTCGGCGTAGGCGAGGGCGTTGATGCCGGTAAAGAACATCGAGCGGATAAAGCCGCCCACCAGCAGCATGGCCAGCATCAGGAGATAGGGCGTATCGGGCGTGAACAGGCCGTTGACGGCGATCGACGCGGCGGCCACCAGCGAGCCGACGATCAGCACGCGACGAAAGCCGACGACGCGGAAGATCAGCGCTGTGACGAATTTCATGCCGATGGCGCCGATCGCGGAGACGAAGGTAATCATGCCGGACTGGAACGGCGTCAGCCCGAAACCGATCTGGAACATCAGCGGCAGCAGGAACGGCACGGCGCCGATGCCGATGCGGAAAAGTCCGCCGCCAAGCACGGAGGAGCGGAATACCTGGTTGCGGAACAAGTCGAGCGCCAGCAGGGGGTTCCTGGCACGGCGCGCATGCATGAGGTAGAGAGCGCCCGACACCAGCCCGACGCCCACGGTGATGAAGCCGGTCGCCGGCGGCAGATAGGGCAAGCTGATCACTGACAGGCCGAACACGACGCCGGACGCCGCCAGCCCGCTCAGCACGAAGCCGACGAAATCGAGCGGCGGCGTCTCCATCGATTCGGTTTCCGGCAGGAAGCGGGTGGCCAGCCAGATGCCGATCAGGCCGATCGGCACATTGATCAGGAAGATCCAGTGCCAGGTGAAGTAGGTGGTGATGAAGCCGCCGATCGGCGGTCCGACCAGCGGGCCCACCAATGCCGGCACGGTCAGCCAGGACATCGCCGCGACAAGTTCGCTCTTGGGCGTGGCGCGCACCAGCACCAGGCGCCCGACCGGCGTCATCATGGCGCCGCCTATGCCTTGCAGGAAGCGCGACACCACGAAGGCCGGCAGCGAGCCCGAAACGGCGCAGGCGACCGAACCGACGATGAACACCGCGATCGCGGCGCGGAAAACGTTCTTGGCGCCGAAGCGATCCGCCATCCAGCCGCTGATGGGAATGAAGATCGCCAGCGACACAAGATAGGAGGTCAACGCCAGCTTGAGCGCGATCGGGCTGGTGTGGATGTCGAGGGCGATCGCCGGCAGCGATGTGGCGATGACGGTCGAATCCATGTTTTCCATGAAAAGAGCGACCGCCAATATGAGCGGAATGGTTCGGTTCAAAGGAACGCGTCCGGGCTTGATTCCAGATGTTGCCGACCGGGAGTTTGCCGGCAGGCAGGGCGGTTATCACGGCTGGACACCAATGTCGTGTTAAATTGCTGTCACTTTTATGCGACCGCAACCTCCGGTGGCGGCTGCGATACACGATTGCTTGCAAAAAGCGGACACTATCCCTATTGTAGTGAAAATAACTACAGGACATTATGATCATGGAAGAGGCCGTTTCGGCAGCCGATGCCAATCGCAGATTTTCTCGCATCCTGCGTGAGGTACGCGAGGGCCAGAGCTACGTCGTGACAAGCCATGGTCGGCCGGTGGCACGGATCGTGCCTGCGGAGAGGCACGAGGGTGTGGCCTCCCGCTCGCGCGCGGCATTGCTGTCGCGACTCGAACGGCAGCCAGTTGCCGATGCAGGACGCTGGACCCGCGATGAGCTCTACGAGGATGACCTGTGAGGGTCGCGCTCGACACCAACATTCTTGCCTACGCAGAGGGCGTTAACAACGTAGACAAACGCGACCACGTTCTCGAACTGCTGCGCAAGGTTCCACAAGACGCTGCCATTGTTCCGGTCCAGGTGCTGGGTGAACTGTTCAATGTCCTCGTCCGCAAAGCCGGAAGGTCGCGCCAGGAGGCTCGGGATGCGCTGCTTAGCTGGCGCGACGCGTTCCCGGTTGCTGGGACGACGCCGGAGGTGATGACGATGGCTGTCGATCTTGCGGCGGACCATCGCTTCGGCATCTGGGATGCCGTCATTCTTTCGGCTGCATCCCAAACGGGTTGCCGGCTGCTTCTGTCGGAAGACCTGCAGGACGGCTTCACCTGGGGCGGTGTAACCGTCGTCAACCCCTTTGCATCGCCGCGTCACGCTTTGCTGGATGCTTTCCTTGGTTCGCAATAGAAGCTGAAGCGTCCGCAACGATCGGCTTTTCTTCCGTGCCGGGACGTGGTACCAGCCACCGCCAATCCTGAAAGGGAAGAAGAGAGTCGCGCTGTCCATCCCGGTCCAGCGCTTTTCCCGCATTCAAAGGGCTGGCCATGGCAAAAATCATCGAAACGTCCACCGGCGCGCTGGCGCTGACCTTTGACGACGTGCTTTTGCAGCCCGGCCATTCCGAAGTCATGCCCGGCCAGACCGACATCCGCACCCGGATTGCCGGCGACATCGACCTCAACGTGCCGATCCTGTCGGCGGCCATGGATACCGTCACGGAGGCAAGGCTTGCCATCGCCATGGCGCAGGCCGGCGGCATCGGCGTCATCCACCGCAATTTCTCGCCGGCCGAGCAGGCCGAGCAGGTGCGGCAGGTGAAGAAATTCGAATCCGGCATGGTGGTCAACCCGGTCACCATCGGTCCCGACGCGACGCTGGCCGACGCGTTGTCGCTGATGCGCACCTACTCGATCTCGGGTATTCCGGTGGTCGAGAATGGCGGCTCCGGCGGCCACAAGAGCGGCCGGCTGGTCGGCATCCTGACCAATCGCGACGTGCGCTTCGCCTCCGATCCGGCGCAGAAGGTCTACGAATTGATGACCCGTGAGAACCTGATCACGGTCAAGGAGAATGTCGACCAGGACGAGGCCAAGCGGCTTCTGCATCAGCACCGCATCGAAAAGCTCGTCGTCGTCGACAAGCAGGGCAATTGCGTGGGGCTGATCACCGTCAAGGACATCGAGAAATCGCAGCTCAACCCGCACGCCACCAAGGACGCGCAGGGGCGTCTGCGCGCCGCGGCCGCCACCAGCGTCGGCGACGACGGTTTCGAGCGCGCCGAGCGCCTGATCGAGGCGGGCGTCGACCTTCTGGTCATCGACACCGCGCATGGCCATTCGCAGCGTGTCCTCGATGCCGTCACGCGGGCGAAAAAACTCTCCAATTCGGTGCGCATCCTGGCCGGCAACGTCGCCACCGCCGAGGGCACCCAGGCGCTGATCGATGCCGGCGCCGATGCCGTCAAGGTCGGCATCGGCCCCGGCTCCATCTGCACCACCCGCATCGTCGCCGGCGTCGGCGTGCCGCAGCTGTCGGCCATCATGTCGGCGGTGGAAACTGCGCACAAATCGGGCGCCTCGGTGATCGCCGATGGCGGCATCAAATATTCCGGCGATCTGGCCAAGGCGCTTGCCGCCGGCGCCAGTGCCGCCATGATCGGCTCGCTGCTTGCCGGCACCGACGAAAGCCCGGGCGAGGTCTATCTGCACCAGGGCCGCTCCTTCAAGGCCTATCGCGGCATGGGTTCGGTCGGCGCCATGGCGCGCGGCTCGGCCGACCGATACTTCCAGGCGGAGGTTCGCGACACGCTGAAACTGGTGCCGGAAGGCATCGAGGGGCAGGTCCCCTACAAAGGACCTGTGTCTGGCGTGCTGCACCAGCTTGCAGGCGGCCTGAAAGCCGCTATGGGTTATGTTGGTGGCCGCGACCTTGCCGATTTCCGCGAACGCGCCACCTTTGTGCGCATATCCAACGCCGGACTTCGTGAAAGCCACGCCCATGACGTCACGATCACCCGCGAAAGCCCCAACTATCCCGGCGGAGCCTGATCGGCCCGACCAGTACACGTTCTGGCGCAATCTGGCCGCGACCATCTTGCGGCTATCGCGCCACGCTGCCGCCCTTTGCACCGCATCGGTGGCGGTTTTCATCGCCATGACGCTCATGGAGTTCTTCTATTTTCGCCAGTTGAGTGGCGGTTTGCCGTCGCTCGACATGCGCGTTTTTGGCTTCACGCCGGATGAAGGCATGGCCTGGCTGACGGCGCTCGGCCGGCGCGGCGGCGAGATCATCCTGGTCTGGCACTATCTGACCTTCGATCTTCTGTTCCCCGCGCTGTTGTCGGTGACGCTGGTCAGCCTGATCCTGGCAACGGGAAGGCGGTTGAGGAATTTCCGCGTGCTTCCGGGCCAGATGCAATCGATCTTCGCACTGATCCTGGTGCTGCCCTACACGATCGCCAACTACGCCCAGAACATCGCCGTGGCCCGCCTTCTGTCGGATTTCCTGTCGGCCAATCCCGATTCCCTGGGTCTCGCCTCGGCGCTGATCGTCACCAAATTCGCGCTGCTCGCAATTCCGGTGATCGTCATCGCCGTCTTCTGGCTGGCAGGTCAGAAACAGAATTGATCTGACCCGGCACCGGGCGGGGAGGGTTCATGAACCAGACATCGATTTTCTGGCCTATTCTGGCGCACGTGTTGCTGGTCTACATCGTCTATAGCGCCATGGCCCGGCGCAGGTATGTCGCCATCCAATCGGGCGAAGCCAAAGTCAGCCAGTACAAGGCGCGCTCCACCGAGCCGGCCTCCTGCGTGACGGTTGCCAGCAACCTCAGCAACCAGTTCGAACTGCCGGTGCTTTTTTATGTGCTGTGCCTGATGCTGCACCTGACCAACGGCGTCAACTATCTGACCTTGGCCCTGATGTGGATCTTTGTCGCGACCCGCTATTTTCATGCCTGGGTTCACCTGACCAGCAACAATCTGCTCCTGCGCAGCCGGTCTTTCTCCCTGGGGGCAGTGATTCTTTTGCTGGGCTGGATCTGGTTCGCGCTGCACCTGCTCCGGGTGGTTTGAGCAGTACTCCCCTTCGTTGGGGCGCTCCGCCTACAAATCGAACACCGCTATTTTGCGCTTGTCGAACTTGATGCCGATCTCGCCGCGCACCAGCTTCAGCGCCGCCTCGCCGAACACGGCGCGGCGCCAGCCCTGCAGCGCCGGCACGTCGGCGGCTTCGCCTTCGGCGGCGATGCGGTCGATGTCGTCGCTGGAAGCCAGGACCTTCGATGCGACGCCTTGCTTTTCGGCCACGATCCTGAGCAGCACCTTCAACAGTTCCGCCGCGGCGCTCGAGCCTTCGGGCGGCTGAAAACTCTTCGGCAGCTTCGGCAATTGCTCCTTGGGCAGAGCTAGTGCGGTGTTGACCGCGCCAAGCAGCGCCGTCGCAGTCGAGGAGCGCTCCCAGCCCTTCGGTATCGTGCGCAGCTTGGCCAGCGCGGCCGCGTCGCGCGGCGCCTGCTGCGCCACCTCGTAGATGGCGTCGTCCTTGAGCACGCGGCCGCGGGGTACGTCGCGTTCGCGCGCCTCGCGCTCGCGCCATGCCGCCACGGCCTGCACGATCGCCAGCTCCTGCGGCTTGCGCAGCCGCATCTTCAGCCGCTTCCAGGCATCCTCGGGGTGCGGATCGTAGGTTTCGCGCGAGGTCAGGACGTCCATCTCCTCGTTCAGCCAGTGGGCGCGGTTCTCCCGCTCCAGTTCGGCGCTGAGATACTGGTAGACCTCGATAAGATGGGTGACGTCGGCAAGCGCATAGTCGAGCTGCTTTTCGGACAGCGGCCGGTGGCGCCAGTCGGTGAAGCGCGAGGACTTGTCGAGCCGCGCGCCGGTGACGCGCTGCACGAGCTGATCGTAGGAAACGCTGTCGCCGAACCCGCAGACCATCGCCGCAACCTGGGTATCGAACACCGGATGGGGAACGAGATCGCCCAGATGGACGATGATTTCGATGTCCTGCCGCGCGGCATGGAAGACTTTGACGACAGATTCATTGGCCATCAGCCTGAAAAACGGCTTCAGGTCGATGTCTGGCGACAGCGGATCGATCAGCGCCGTTATTCCGGGCGCCGCCATCTGGATCAGGCACAGGATCGGCCAGAAGGTCGTTTCCCGGATGAATTCGGTGTCGACGGTGACGAAATCCGATTTTTCGAAAGCGGCGAGAACGGTCTCGAGTTCTTTTTGGGTGGTGATGACGTGCATCAAATCGCTTTTGGCAGGAGTAGGGTCTTCCTAGATTTCAGCCGGGAAGGCTTTCGTCAAGCGTTGGCGCTCGCATCACGGCCCGTCCGGCCCGTCCGGATCGCCGTTTCTTCTCGCCAGCCGGGCGAAAACCGTCGAGGTGCGCAACAGCGCGGTGAAGCGGCTGCGCTTGCCAGCCGGCACGCCCGATCGTGCCCGCATCCGATAGAGGATGACGGCGATGAAGATTGCATAGACCAGCGCGCTGAACACGAACAGCGCGCTTGGGCCAAAATACTGCATCGCCGTCGATGCGGCGAAAGGGCCGCCAATGGCGCCGAAGGAATAAAACAGCATCAAGGCGGCGTTGATCAGAACGAACTCGCCCGCGCCGGCGCGGTCGTTGGAGTGCGCCGCCGACAGCGAGTAGAGCGGCATGGCGAAACAGCCGAAGATGAAGATGATGAGGAAGTTGAGAAACGGGTCGGCTCCCGCCACGAACGCAAGCGCCAGCGCTGCCAGCATGGCGCAGCATGTCGTCGCCAGCAGCACCGAGCGCCGGTCCCAGCGATCGGAGAGATAGCCTAGCGGGTATTGGATGAGTGCGCCGCCGAAGATACCGACGCTGACGAAGGTGACGACATCGGCGACAGACATGCCGATCTGCTCGGCATAGACCGGCGACAGCGTGCGGAACGCGCTGTTGGTGACGCCGACGGCGATGCAGCCGAAACAGCCGAGCGGCGAGATGCGCCAGACCCGCGCCAGGTCGAGCTTGACGTCTTCCGGCGGCGTCGGGTTGGAGCGATCGCCCAGCGATACCGGCACCAGCGACAGCGTGATCATCATCGATATGATGGCGAATATGGCGAAGCCGCCCGCTCCGAAGATCGGGATGAGGAACTGCGCGCCGGTGACCGAGCCGATGTCGACCATGCGGTAGATGGCAAGCACGCGGGCGCGGTCCTTGTTGCTGACCCCGGAGTTGAGCCAGGCCTCCATCACCGTGAACAGGCCGGCGAAGCAGAAACCGCCGGCAAAACGCACCGCGCACCACATCACCGGGTCGATGACCAGAACCAGGAGCAATGTGCCGGCCGAGGCGGCCGCGGCCAGCGCCGAGAAGGTCCTGACATGGCCGACCGCCTTCAGGATGCGGGTGACGGCCAGGCAGCCGAGCAGGAAGCCGGCGAAATAGAACGTGCCCATCAGGCCGATGTCGGAAGCCGAAAAACCTTCCTGCGCGCCGCGCAGCGCGATCAGCGTGCTTTGCAGCCCATTGCCGCCGAGCAGGATGCCTGCGGCGATGAGGAGCGGGATCAGCGGACGGATGGAGGACATTAAGAGGCGATCACATGTCTGTGATCCCTTCTTGAACCATCGCTTCCGTCAATACCAGCGGCAATTCCCCGCGCCAACAGGATGTGTCCGCCTTTCCGTTCAAGGAAGTCGGCGCCTGCCTCCTCGACGTCCCACGGCGAACCGCCCGGCTGCTCCCGACGCGATGGCTATTCCCGCGAGGACAGCGATGAGCCCGACAATTAGGTTTGCATTGATTTGCTCACCGAGAAAGACGGCGCCGAAGATCGATGCCGTCACGGGGTTCACGGCAACTGAAACGGCAACCAGCGTTGGCGGCGCACGTTCAAGCGCGAACGCCCAGAGGAAGAAGATCAGGGCGCCGCAAATTACGGCCAGGTATCCGCTGGCAACCCATTGCGACGCCTCAAGCGCGGCAAGTCGCGTCAGGCCTCCAGTCAAAGTCGACAGCGCCAACAGGCAGGCCGTGCCGACGGCCATGCCAAACGCGGCGAATGATGTCGGCGCGCAGCGGGTGAGAAAAGGTCGCGACCAGACATTGTAGAGCGCCATGCAGAATGCCGCCGCGATCATCAGGAGGTCTCCGCGCCAGGCGCCCTGGGGAGCTGTCGTCAGGCTGCTGCCAAGCGCGACAGCCACTCCGGCCATCGCGACCAGGACGCCGACGATCTTGCGCGTCGTCGGCGGTTCGATCCCTAGAACCGCGCCTGCGAGCATTGTGAGCACAGGCAGCGTCGAAAGCGCCAGAGCTCCTCGCGCCGCCGTCGTGTAGACAAGGGCTCCGTTGAAGAGCACCGGGAATAGGCCGAAGAACAGCAGGCCCAATGCGGCGGCGCCCGGCCAATCGCTTTTCGCAGGCCACTTGTCCCGCCGCAGAAGCGCTACGGCGGCGAGCACTAGAAAACCACCCCCGAACCGGATCGCGCCGATGGTGAGCGGATCCAGCGAACGCGCGAGATAGCGCGTTGCACCGACAGCGGTGCCGCCAAAGGCGCTGGAGAGAATCGCCGCGAGCACGCCTCCAGTTTCCATCGCTTCCCCTCTGCCAGTTCGGAGTCCAGCGGTATCGGGCAAACCGGGTAAAAGGAATCGAATAAATGCAATGAGCTTGATAAGCTTGCGCAATGAGCAGTCGGAGTCTCGATCCGGAATTGTTGCGGACTTTCGTCGTCGTTGCCGAGCGGCTCTCTTTCACGCGAGCCGCCGAGCAGCTCAATCGAACGCAAGCCACCGTCAGCTTGCAGGTGAAGCGCCTTGAAGAGCGCCTCGACATTTCGCTGTTCCGTCGATCGACGGCCCATGTCGAGCTTACGGCCGCCGGCGAGGGGTTTCTGATCGACGCACGCCGCATTCTTGCACTTAACGAGCAGGCGATTGCCCGTGTCTCCAACCAACGGGTAGCGGGACGCATCCGGATAGGCGTCATGGAGGACTACGGCACCAAGATCCTGCCACGCCTCCTCGCCGATATCGCCGTGCGATTTCCGCTCATGCAGGTCGAAATGGAGATCGGCCTCACGGCGCGGCTGCTGAAACGGCTCGGCTCATCATTTGACGCGGTCATCGCCATGCATCCGGAAGGTGTGGCCGAGGGCGATCTGATATGCCGCGAAAGAGCGATATGGGCGGCGGCGAGGACCCACTCTGTCGAAGAACTCGATCCGCTGCCCGTCGCGTTGTCGGACCCCGATTGCTTGTTTCGCGCATGGGCGATTGACGCGCTCGACAGAGCGGGCCGGCCGTGGCGACTGGCCTATGTCAGCCCGAGCCTTGCCGCGACGGAGGCGATCGTCGAGCAGGGCCTTGCGGTTACCGTGGTCAAGGGCAGCATGCTCGCGCCCGGCCTGCGCGATGTCCATCCTGGCCCTTATGTGCCGCCGCTGCCCGGGGCGGAGATCCGCCTTCATCGGGCCACAACGTCTTCCGCAAGCGCCGCATTGGTCGTCGATCACCTCGCGCATCGCCTGCGGCTGTCAAGCCTTGGTTCATAGGGCGACCTGCGCGCCGGCGAATGCTCCGAAAGAACCCGTCAACCCGGGTTCGTTGCCCTGGCCCTCCGCCCACTCGCCTTGACAAACCGGGCCTCCCATGCGCTTTTCGCGCAAATTTTTCAGGCCGGGCCGCGATGCTTCGGCCGGCAACCCAACATCCCGGACTTTTGCCCATGACAATGCACCGTTACCGCAGCCATACCTGTGCCCAGTTGAGAAAGAGCGACGTCGGCGCTTCCGTTCGCCTGTCGGGCTGGGTGCATCGCGTGCGCGACCATGGCGGCCTGCTGTTCATCGACCTGCGCGACCACTATGGCCTGACCCAAATCGTCGCCGATCCCGATTCGCCGGCCTTCAAGATCGCCGAAACAGTGCGCGGCGAATGGGTGATCCGCGTCGACGGCGAGGTCAAGGCGCGCCTGCCTGAAACCACCAATGCCAACCTGCCGACCGGCGAGATCGAGATTTTCGCGCGCGAGATCGAAGTGCTTTCGGCGGCCAAGGAATTGCCGCTGCCGGTCTTCGGCGAGCCGGACTATCCCGAGGACATCAGGCTGAAATACCGCTTCCTCGACCTGCGCCGCGAGACGCTGCACAGGAACATCGTGGCGCGCACGAAGATCATCGCCGAGATGCGCAAGCGCATGGGCGAGGTCGGCTTCACCGAATTCTCGACGCCGATCCTCACCGCATCGTCGCCCGAAGGCGCGCGCGACTTCCTGGTGCCGTCGCGCATTCACCCCGGCACTTTCTATGCGCTGCCGCAGGCGCCGCAGCAATATAAGCAGCTGATCATGGTCTCGGGTTTCGATCGTTATTTCCAGATCGCGCCCTGCTTCCGCGACGAGGATCCGCGCGCCGACCGCCTGCCCGGCGAATTCTACCAGCTCGACCTCGAAATGAGCTTTGTCGAGCAGGATGACGTGCTTTCCACCATGGCGCCGGTGATGACATCGGTCTTCGAGGCCTTTGCCAACGGCAAGCCCGTCACGAAGGACTGGCCGCGCATTCCCTATGATGTTGCGATGCGCAAATACGGTACCGACAAGCCGGATCTGCGCAACCCGATCGAGATGCAGGCGGTCTCTGACCATTTTCGTGATTCCGGCTTCAAGGTCTTCGCCAACATCCTGGCCAACGATCCCAAGGCCGAGGTCTGGGCCATTCCGGCCAAGACCGGGGGCAGCCGTGCCTTCTGCGACCGCATGAACAGCTGGGCGCAAGGCGAGGGGCAGCCCGGATTGGGCTACATCTTCTGGCGCAAGGAAGGCGAGAAACTCGAAGGCGCGGGTCCGCTTGCCAAGAACATCGGCGAGGAGCGCACCGAGGCGATCCGTCTTCAACTGGCCCTTGCCGATGGCGATGCCGCCTTCTTCGTCGCCGGCGATCCCAAGAAATTCGTCTCCTTCGCGGGTGCTGCGCGCACCCGCGCCGGCGAGGAACTGAACCTGGTCGACCGCGACCGTTTCGAGCTGTGCTGGATCGTCGACTTTCCGTTCTTCGAGTGGAACGAGGACGAGAAGAAGATCGATTTCGCCCACAATCCGTTTTCGATGCCGCAGGGCGGCATCGACGCCCTCAACAACCAGGAGCCGCTCGGCATCAAGGCATTCCAGTACGACGCCGTGTGCAACGGCTTCGAGATTGCCTCGGGCGGCATCCGCAACCATTTGCCCGAAACCATGGTCAGGGCCTTCGAGATGGTCGGACTGGATCGCCAGACCGTCGAGGAGCGCTTTGGCGGCCTTTACCGTGCGTTTCAGTACGGCGCCCCGCCGCACGGCGGAGCGGCATTCGGCATCGACCGCGTCGTGATGTTGCTGGTGGGCGCCAAGAACCTGCGCGAGATCACCATGTTCCCGATGAACCAGCAGGCTTACGACCTGTTGATGAATGCGCCGTCGGAAGCCACGCCGCAGCAGCTTCGCGACTTGTCGCTGCGTGTCGCACCGATCAAGAAAGAGGCATGATGGCGCTTCGGACGGCGCTTTAAAGAAGCCTCCGAAGTGACTCGTTCGATTGAGAATCGCAGACAAAAGCCCGGCATCGCTGCCGGGCTTTTCGTATCTTGAAGCAAGTCGAGGTCGCTTCGATCAGTCTTCGTTGGCCTTGACGGTGACGCCGAGCGTCTTCGGCAGGTCGGTCGGATTGGACATGGCGCCCGCCATGATCAGTGCGAACGGCACCGACGCCGGCGGCTTAGCCGAGATTTCGAGGCTCTTCGGATCGTCGAGATATTTGCCGACCGCCGCCGTTACCTGCGCCGTCAGCTCGGGATTGTTGAGCTGCGCCATGCCGAACGGCACGATCGCCTTGGCCTGGTTGGCGATATCCTTGCCCGACATGCCTTGCTGCTTGCCGACATAGTCCAGCACCTTGCCCGTCAGCGAATCGTCGTCGAAACGGATCGAGGCGCTGTTGAAGGAAAGCTGCTGCAACAGGCCGAGCATGGCCATGCCTTGCGCCGAGTTGTCGGCCCCTTCGGGCTGCGCGGCCATCTTCTTCTGCATTTCCTGCAGCGACTTGATGAAGTCGAGCGTGTAGCCGCCGAGATCGAAGGTCATGCCGAGCGTGCCGGCATTCTCGACCGAAATGTTGTATTTCGACAGCTCCATCTTGCCGTCAGTGGGCTGCCAGGTGCCGGCCATCTCGAAATTGCCCGCAATGTTCTGGTAGCCGAGTGCGTTGATGACTTCCTTCGACTTGGGATCCTCGACCAGCGTCAGGTCGGCATTGAACTTCTCGGTGGTGCCGGTGAATTTCATCGCTTGGCCGTCGGCCGGCGGCGTGATTTCGATGGCAAGCCCGTCCATCGAGAAAGCGGTCTTGTCGGCGATCTTGACCCTCATGTTCGAGAGTTCGGCGGACTTGTACATCATCAGCGAGCCCAGCGGGCCGCTGGCGCCGCTGGCCGGAACCATCATGTCGTGGATGACGAGGGGGCTTAAATTGAGGGTGACGCCGTCCTTGCTATGTTCGAATGCCGAGGTCGACACGGTTGCGATATCATAGCCGCCATTGGCTTCGGTCACGCCCTCGAGTTTGACGTCGCCGATCGCAAGGGCTTCTTTTTCCGCGCCCGGTTTGATGGATACGCCCTGCAACACCATGCTGGCGTTGTCGCCGGTCACGCCGGTCCAGGAGATGTTGACGCCCTGCGCGGCAAGTGCCGCCTTCAGCCGGTCGGCGACCGCGGTGTCCTGGGCGAGCGCCGCGTTCAGCGGCAATGTGAGCAAGAAGGTCGAAAAGGCGAATTTCCTGAGAGTCGAGCGTTTGATTGTCATCGCGAATGCCCCTGCGAGTGTCCTGAAAATTATTTTTCAATTTTTGGCGCCATCACCCTTCAGTGACGAACTGGACGGGAAAAAGGCGCATCCCGCCACAATGGTCAAAAATCGCGGCGAAAGGCAAACTCGATCCGAACATGCTGGAGACCGGGCCGCCGGGCGTCGTCGCGCTTCGCAATAGAGACGGCATGTAACAGATTGATGTTGGCTGGCGGGCTTGCCTGCGGCTTCGTGTTGCAGGGCAGGGCATGCACCCACTTCAAGGCTTGCCCTCTTGCCGCGAATCACCCGCTCGGCTAGTTCCAGCCCATGGGAAAAAGGCTTTTGCCGCCTGACAATGGTGGCGGCGATCATATCGAACCGGTCGACCTGAAGAAGGCGCTGGAAGAGCGCTATCTTGCCTATGCGCTGTCGACCATCATGCACCGGGCGCTGCCCGATGTCCGCGACGGGCTGAAGCCGGTCCATCGCCGCATCATGCATGCCATGCGCCTGCTGCGCCTCAACCCCGACCAGGGCTTCGCCAAATGCGCCCGTATCGTCGGCGAGGTGATGGGCAAGTTCCACCCGCATGGCGACCAGTCGATCTACGACGCGCTGGTGCGATTGGCGCAGGATTTTTCGATGCGCTACCCCTTGGTCGACGGCCAGGGCAATTTCGGCAACATCGACGGCGATAACGCCGCCGCCATGCGCTACACCGAAGCGCGCATGACCGATGTGGCGACCGAGCTGCTCGCGGGCATCACCGAGGATGCCGTCGACTACCGGCCGACCTACAATGAGGAGGACGAGGAGCCGGTGGTGCTCCCGGGCGCCTTCCCCAATCTGCTGGCCAATGGCTCGTCCGGCATCGCTGTCGGCATGGCGACATCGATCCCGCCGCACAACGCGGCCGAACTTTGCGACGCCGCCCTTCACCTGATCGAGCATCGGGACGCGCCGGTGGCCAAGCTGATGGATTTCGTCCAGGGCCCGGATTTCCCGACCGGCGGCATCATCGTCGATAGCCGAGCCTCCATCCTCGAATCCTATGAAACCGGCCGTGGCGGCTTTCGCGTGCGGGCAAAATGGAGCCAGGAAGACCAGGGCAGGGGCACCTGGAGCATCGTCGTCACCGAAATCCCCTATGGCGTGCAGAAGGCGCGGCTGATCGAGAAGATCGCCGAGCTCCTGATGGCGCGCAAATTGCCGCTGCTCGAGGACATCAGGGACGAGAGCGCCGAGGACATCCGCGTCGTGCTGGTGCCCAAGAGCCGTTCCGTCGATCCCGGCATCCTGATGGAATCGCTGTTCAAGCTCACCGAGCTTGAAAGCCGTTTCCCGCTCAACATGAACGTGCTGTCGCGCGGCAAGGTGCCCAATGTCCTGTCGCTGAAGGGCGTGCTGCAGGAATGGCTCGAGCATCGCCGCGACGTGCTGATCCGCCGCTCGAAACATCGCCTCGGCGAGATCGAAAGACGGCTGGAGATCCTTGCCGGCTACCTGATCGCCTATCTCAATATCGACGAGGTGATCAAGATCATCCGCGAGGAGGATGAGCCCAAGCAGGTCATGATGGCCCGCTGGTCGCTCACCGACACCCAGGCCGAAGCCATTCTCAACATGCGCCTGCGCGCCCTGCGCAAGCTGGAAGAATTCGAGATCCGCAAGGAATTCGACGGCCTCACTGCCGAAAAGAAGCAGATCGAGGCGCTGCTTGCGTCCGAAGCCAAGCAATGGGGGACGATCAAGTGGGAGGTTGCGAGCCTGCGGGACAAATTCGGCCCCGAGACCGAGCTCGGTAAGCGCCGCACCCAGTTCGCCGATGCGCCCGAGCATGACCTGACCGACATCGCACATGCCATGATCGAGCGCGAGCCGGTCACCGTGGTGGTCTCGGAAAAGGGCTGGCTGCGTGCGATGAAGGGTCATCTGACCGATCATTCGCAGCTTGCGTTCAAGGAAGGCGACAGCCTGAAACTCGCCTTCCATGCGCAGACGACCGACAAGATCCTGGTGTTCACCACCGGCGGCAAATTTTACACCATCGGCGCCGATCGGCTGCCAGGCGGGCGCGGCCATGGCGAGCCGATCCGCATCATCGTCGACATGGACAATGACCAGGACATCGTCACCGCCTTCGTTCACGATCCGAAGCGCAAGCTGCTGCTGGTCTCGCATGACGCCAACGGTTTCATCGTGCCGGAGGAAGAGGTCGTCGCCAACACCCGCAAGGGCAAGCAGGTGATGAACGTCAAGGCGCCCGACGAAGCCAAGCGCTGCGTGCCGGTCGGCGGCGATCATCTGGCTATCGTCGGCGAGAACCGAAAGATGCTGGTGTTTCCGCTGTCCGACATTCCGGAAATGAGCCGCGGCAAGGGCGTGCGGCTGCAGAAATACAAGGATGGCGGGCTTCTCGATCTCAAGCCGTTTACGCTGGAGACCGGCCTTTCCTGGCAGGATTCGGCCGACCGCACCTTTACAAGGTCGCGCGAGGAATTGGCCGAATGGATCGGCGCCCGCGCGTCGGCTGGCCGCATGGTGCCGAAGGGTTTCCCGAGGACCGGGAAATTTGGGTAATCTCCCCCCTCGAGGGGGAGATGCCGCCGAAGGCGACAGAGGGGGTCGGTTCGACTGGACGCAACCTCATTGCTTTGAACAAAGAATGCTAGCGCCTTACGCGCGGCTACCCCCTCTGGCCTGCCGGCCATCTCCCCCTCGAGGGGGGAGATCCGCAGCTTCACCATCACCTTTTGAACTATCGTCACGATTGCTGCACTATATCAGAGCATAAGCAGCGGGATGGCCGGGAGAGACGAGCGTTTGAAGGAAGCGAAGATCCAGAAACCGGGGCAGCGCCTGTTCGGCCTGTCGACGCCGCTCAGAGCCGCCGTCATCCCCCCGCTCTCGGCGGCGCGCTGGCTGCTGGTGCTGATCGTTGCCGCCGGCGTCTATTTCTTCCACGGCTTCCTGTTCCCGGTGCTGGCCGCGCTGGTCATCGCCTTCGCGAGCTGGCCGCTCTACCGGCGGCTTTTGGCCGGTGTCGGCGGCAACCGCACCATCGCCGCCACCTTCGCCATATTGTTCATCCTTGCCTTCCTGGTCATACCGATCGCGCTCGCGGGCACCTACGCCATCAACGAGGTGCGCGAATGGGTCGGCTGGGCGATCGAGACCAACCGGCACGGCGCCCCGACACCGCACTGGATCGCCACGCTGCCTATCGTAGGAGAATGGCTGAACCAGCAATGGACGACCAATCTCGGCCATCCCGGCGGCATCGGCGAACTGATCCAACTGGTCAGCGGCGCCAATATCGGCAGCATCTATCGCGGCGTCCTTGCCGCTGGCGGCAGCGCCTTCGGCCTGCTTTTGACGCTTTTGTTCATGATGATCGCGCTGTTCTTCGCCTATCGCGACGGCGAGCATTTCGCGGGCCAGGTCGATCGCCTGGGCGAGCGCATCCTGCCGACGAGGTGGGAGCGCATCTCGCGGGTCGTGCCGGCGACCATTTCCTCGACCGTGACCGGCATGACCGTCATCGCCATCGGCGAGGGATTGGTGCTCGGCATCGCCTACTGGCTGGCCGGCGTGCCGTCGCCCGTGACGCTTGGCGCGCTCACCGGGGTCATGGCGCTGATTCCCGGCGGGGCACCGCTGTCCTTCACGCTGGTTTCGATCTATCTCGCTGCCAGCGGCTCACCGGTGGCCGGCCTGGCTTTGTTCATCTGGGGGACGGTCGAACTGTTCATCGTCGACAAGACCTTGCGACCGAAGCTCGTCGGCGGGCCGATAAAACTGCCCTTCCTGCCGACCTTTTTCGGCCTGATCGGCGGCGTCAAGACGATGGGCTTTCTCGGCCTGTTCATCGGCCCGGTGCTGATGGCACTGCTGGTGGCGATCTGGCGCGAATGGCTGCGCGAGGTGGAAATGATGGACGAGATGCCTGCTTCCCCTGAACAGGAAGGCTCGCCGTCGCTGATCGAGATCGACGGCGAGGCGAAGAAGATTCAGGCCGGATGACGCACCGCAAGGGCGGCGCGGCGCCTGCGTCCGTCATGCAACTGCCACACCGAATGGACCACCAATGTGACGATCAGGATCGCGCCGCCGATCAGGCTGTTGCGTGACGGCGTTTCGGAAAAGATCAGCCATACCCACACCGGTGCCAGCACGGTCTCCAGAAGGTAGAACATCGCCACTTCCGGTCCGGAGATGTATTTGGGGCCGGCCGCCAGGCAGAAGAACGAAATCGGCATGATCACGGCGCCATTAAAGATGATCCACCAGGGCGCGCTCACATGGATGCCTTCACCTGACACCATGAAGGCCGCCAGCACGAGCGACGGAACCACCCCGACGAGCGCCGTGAAGCCCATGTCCTTGCCGCTGGCCCGCGAAATGGTGATGGCCACGGAAATGAAGAAGGCCGAACACAGCGCCATGAAATTGCCGAACAGGTGTCCGGTGCCGACAGATCCGCCGACGATTACCAGCACGCCGAGGATCATGACCAGCATCGCCGCGAACGTCACCGCCCGCGGCTTTTCCTGGAGAAACAACCAGGACAAGAGCGCGGCGAACACTGTGTTGAAGGCCAGGATGAACACCAGGTCGGCGGTCGAGGTGTAGAAGACGGCGGTGACGAAGGTGATCGAGGTCAGCCCGTAGCATATCGCGGCCGCCAGTCCCGACCAGCCTGGAATGAGCTGAGGCGCGTTTCGGCTGAGCGCCCGCCAGACAGCCCAGATGATCATTGCGGCGATGAAGGTGGCGGCCCCGCGCAAGAGCAGGATCGTCCATGCGCCGCCATCGGCGAGGCGGATCAGCGGAATGTCGAGGGTCAGCGTCAGGCCGCCAATGGCGGTTATCAGAAGGCCCTTCTGGTGGTCGCTGTGGGACGTCATTTGCAAACTTTCGTAATGAAATACAGATGGGACAGCCGATCGGCGCAATGATGCACTCTCCCGCCAAGCGGCTGAAAGACCAGCATCCCCTGCGTTGAAACAGTTAAACGTGGATCTTGGAAAAACTCAGCGTGAGACCGCTTCGTTGGTGTAGCGCTCCCAGCCCTTCGGGCCGAGATGCTCCTGCGGCATGAAGCGCATCTTATAATTCATCTTGCGCGAGCCGTTGACCCAGTATCCCAGGTAGACATGGGGCAGCCCCATCGCCCTGGCGCGAGCGATGTGATCGAGGATCATGAACGTGCCGAGAGACCGCTCCTCGAAGTCGGGATTGAAGTAGGAATACACCATCGACAGGCCGTCGGCCATCTTGTCGGTGAGCGCCACCGCGATCAGCTCGCCCTGTCCCTTGCCGGTGATGAAAGTATCGGGCCCGCGCCGGCGATATTCGATGACCTTGGTGTCGACATGGGTGTCCTCGACCATCATGGCGTAGTCCAGAACCGTCATGTCCGACATGCCGCCGCGGCGGTGGCGGGCATCGAGATAGCTGCGGAACAGCGAATATTGTTCGGTCGAGGGCTCGGCATTGTGCATGGCGCCGACGAGATCGGAATTGTGCTGCAGCACGCGCTTCATGTTGCGGCTGGCGACGAATTCCTGCGCCAGGATGCGCACGGAGACGCAGGCGCGGCAGGTTTCGCAGGCCGGCCTGTAGGCGATGTTCTGGGAGCGGCGGAACCCGCCTTGGGTCAGGAGATCATTCATCTCTGACGCCTTGTCGCCGACCAGATGCGTGAACACCTTGCGCTCGAACTGGCCGTCGAGATAGGGGCACGGCGACGGCGCGGTCAGGAAGAACTGCGGCGACTGGGTCGGGTGCTGCGTCATCGAGTCTCGGAAACACTCCTTCGAATCGCTCTACCTTTGGCGCGGAAAGCGAAAAATTCAACAGGATTGTGAAGGCGTGGCCATGCGGACGCCTTCACATTTGTGCCGACGCCGCGGCGATGCTTGCGAAAATGCGCCTCAGCGGCCGGTGCGGCTGACCACCGTGCCGAGCAGCAGGTCGTGCAGCGTGCGCTTGCGATCGGAAAACAGCGTCACCAGCAGCACCAGCGGCGACAGGATGACGTTGCCGGCCCAGAACAGCACCGAATGGACCACTGCCGTGAGCCCGTCGATCGGCCTGCCGTCGAGCCGATCGAGCCGGATGCCCATCATCTTCATGCCCGTGGTCGCCTGGTTGGCGCTGCCAAGCGTGTTCCAGATGTAGAGAATCGCGACGGCCGGGACCAGGACGCCGAACAGCATCCAGCCAAGGCCGAGGGTCAAAAGCCCGAGGAAGAACACTAATATGGCGACAGGGATGATGAGCAGCGCGACAATGACATAGTCGATCATGACCGCCAGGACACGCCGCGTGCGTACGCCTTCATAGGCCCTCACGTCGTCGAGCCTGGTATTGATGATTTCACCGTCGAGAACGCGAGCGTTCATGTAATTTCCTCGTAACAGGGGCCTGCTTAGCCTGCGCCCCACCTGCTGGGAAAATGGTAAAGGCTGATGGCGGAATCAAGATCGAGCCTTTCCCGGTGCGCAAGGCGGGGGAAGCGGCCGGCGGGCCGGTTGAATTCGCGCCTGACATGGCGTTAGCTTGTTGCGGCGCACCAAAAGCGCCAAGGGGCAGGGACGGGCAGGATGGATTACGACATGCTGGTCATTGGCAGCGGCCCTTCCGGCCGTCGTGCCGCTGTACAATCGGCCAAACTCGGCAAATCGGTACTGGTCGTCGACAGGGGGCGGCGCCTGGGCGGCGTTTCCGTGCACACGGGCACCATTCCGTCGAAGACGCTGCGCGAAACCGTGCTCAATCTCTCGGGCTGGCGTGAGCGCGGCTTCTATGGGCGCGGCTATCGGGTTAAGCAGGACATCTCGGTCGGAGACTTGGTCGAGCGCCTGCACAAGACGCTCGACCACGAGGTCGAGGTGCTGCAGCACCAGTTCATGCGCAACACGGTCAAGAGCTCCCGCGCCGCGGTGAAATTTCTCGGGCCCAACAGGGTCAGCCTGACATCGGACAATGGCGATTACAGCGAGGTCGGCTTCGCCAATGCGCTGATCGCCGTCGGCACCAGGCCGCACCGGCCGGGCGACGTGCCGTTCGACAAGAGCCGCGTGTTCGACAGTGACGAAATGCTCGAGCTCGACCGCTTGCCGCGCACGCTGACGGTCATCGGCGCCGGGGTCATCGGCGTCGAATACGCGACGATCTTTTCGGCACTCGACGTGCCGGTGACGCTGGTCGAGCCGCGCAACACGATCCTCGATTTCGTCGACCGCGAGATCGTCGACGATTTCATCCACCAGATGCGCGACCGCGGCATGACCATCCGGCTGGGAAGCGCCGTGAAGGAGATTGCCTCCAGGCCCGACCATGCAGAGGTCACGCTGGCCGACGGGCGCACCATACGTTCCGAGATCGTGCTCTACGCCGCGGGCCGCACCGGCAATGTCGGTAGCCTCGGCCTCGATGCGGTCGGCATCGAGGCTGACTCCAGGGGACGCATCAAGGTCGATCCGCACACCTTCCAGACCAGCGTGCCCAACATTTACGCCGCCGGCGACGTGATCGGCTTTCCGAGCCTGGCCTCCACCTCGATGGAGCAGGGCCGGGTAGCCGCGTGCCATGCTTTCGGCGTGACATTGCCGCCGCCGCCGGAAACCTTTCCTTATGGCATTTACGCGGTGCCCGAGATCTCCACCGTCGGCCAATCCGAGGAACAGGTGCGCGAGAGCGGCGCCGCCTACGAGGTTGGCGTGGCCCGTTTCCGCGAGACCTCGCGGGGCCACATCATGGGCGTCAACACCGGCTTCCTGAAGCTTCTGTTCTCGATCGAGACACGCCGCTTGCTCGGCGCGCATATCGTCGGCGAGGGCGCCACCGAACTGATTCACATCGGCCAGGCGGTGATCAATCTGGGTGGCACGGTCGACTTCTTTGTCAACAATACATTCAACTATCCCACGCTGGCCGAGGCCTATAAGATCGCCGGGCTGGACGCCTGGAACAGGATGGGGCAGGGATAACCCTGTCGCCGGCCACTATTATCCTCACTCCGCCGCCTCCCGTTTGGCCGTGGGCGATCCGGTTGCGAGCAGCAGGGGCAGGCAGAGGACATAGAGCGTCGCGCCCGCGACCCACACCATGCCTGGGAAGACCATTCGAGTGCGAAAATAGAGCATGGCGATGACGAGTGGTCCGAGCACCGAGACCAGGCTCGTCATGCTGGTGAGCACACCTTGCAATCGCCCCTGGTGATCTGCCGCGACACGTGACGTCAGCAACGATTGCAGCGCCGGGGCTCCGATGCCGCCGAGACAGAAAAGCGGCAACAGCGCGAACGCCATCCAGCCTTGCCAGGCCAGCGCGATCGACACATAGGCCGTGCTGTCGGCAAGGATGGCGACCATGAGCGCTCGCCTTTCGCCCCAGCGCTCGGCGATCGGTCCGGCGACGAAACCCTGGGCTCCGGCATGGAAGAGGCCGAACAATGCCAGCGAGATGCCCACAGTGAAAAGGCTCCAGCGGAATTTGTCCTGCACGTAGAGAACCCAGACGGTGCCGCCGACTTCGCCGACAAGGCCGAGCACGGCAAAGGCGCCGAGCAGCGGCAGGAGGGCCGGAAAAGTCAGGGCCCAACGCAGCGGCGCCAGCGGGTTGAACGACAGCGGCTCGCCTGTGCCGCCGACCCGCTCCGGCTCCGGCAGCAGAAGGAAGGCCAGCACCAGATTGATGCCGGTGAACCCTGTCGCCGCCAGGAACGGCGCGCGCAGCCAGACATCGCCGAGCAGGCCGCCGAGCGCCGGACCGGCGATGAACCCGACGCCAAAAGCGGCGCTCAGATGGCCGAAGGCGCGGGCGCGCCGCTCTTCGCTGCTGATGTCGACCATATAGGCGGAGGCCACCGCCATGCTGGCGCCCGTTAGGCCGGCGATCAGTCGGCCGACGAACAGCAGCGGCAGCGACGGCGCGAAGGTCATGAACAGATAATCCAGCATCGACCCGGCAAGCGACAGAAGCAGCACCGGCCGGCGGCCGTAGCGGTCGGACAACGCGCCGAGCAGGGGCGAAAACAGCACCTGCATTGCGGCATAGGCGGCGAGGAACGCGCCGAAAATCCAGCCAATGTCCTCGACATGGCCAACCTCGCGCAACAGCCCCGGCAGCACCGGCATGATCAGCCCGATGCCGGCCGCGTCCAGCGCCATTGCCGTCAGCACGACGAGATAGGCCCTTTTCATCGAGATGCTTCTTTCCTAAGTTTATCGGTGATAAGGTAGCGTTTATCACCGATAAATTGGCTGGGCAAGCGAGGTGCATATGAAGCTGGACAAGGCGCTGATCGTGGCGCAGGCGCTCGAGCTGTTGAACGACGTCGGCATCGATGCGCTCTCGACCCGGCTGCTGGCGCAGCGGCTCAAGGTCCAGCAGCCGGCACTCTACTGGCATTTCAGGAACAAGCGCGCCCTGCTCGACGCAATGAACGAGGAGATCCTGCGGCGCGGCCATGGACATCAGGTACCGCTGCCGGGCGAGAGCTGGCAGGAATTCGTACGCAACAACGCCCGCAGCTTCCGCGGCGCCTTGATGGCCTATCGCGACGGTGCGCGCGTCCATGCCGGTACCGAGGCCGATCCGGGCGATCTCGAACATGTCGAACGGTTGCTCACTTTTCTGCGCGAGGCCGGCATGCCTTCCGTCATGGCCATGCGGTTGCTGATGATCGTCGGGCGCTACACGGTGGGCTGCGTCCTCGAGGAACAGGCAGAATATCCGGCCGGCCCGGGTCGAGGTGCAGCGCTCGATGCCAAGGCAAGCGGTTACCCGCTGCTCAGCCAGGCCCTGGCCGATTATCGTGCGGGCGGTCACGAGGCGCTGTTCGAAAGCGGCCTCGACTTGCTGATTGCCGGGGCGCAGGCCGGCATCGCTGAAGGAGGCTGAGCGCGGCGATCCGCGTCTTGCCCGTCAGGCGGCAGGAGCGGGCGGGGCAAGCCATTGCCGCACGATCGCGGCATCGGGGTCGCCGATTTCATGGCCCGAAGCGACGATACGCGCGTCGACCTCGGCGCCGCGCTGGCTGAGCAGCGTTACCAGGGCCGGCGCGAAGGGTCCGTAGGTCAGGTCGGCGGCGCCGGCGACAATCAGCGCCTTGATGCCGGTCAGATCGGTTGCCGGCGTCTCGTCCAGCACCGGCATCGGCCGCAGCAGTGCCGCCCGTCCGACAAGGCCGGGATGGAGCAGCATCAGGCTGGAAACCAGATTGGCGCCGTTGGAATAGCCGAGGAAAGCCGCGCGCTTCGGATCGATCCGGTGCCGCTTCATGGCCTCGGCCATGAAGCGTGCGAAAGCGGCCGTCTCGCGGCGGATGCTGGCCTGCTCGAAGCTGGTCGGCGTGATCCGCTCGAACCAGCGGAAGCCGTCGTCCTGGACGATGCGGCCACGCACGGCGACCAGGCAGGCATGCGGTGCGATCTGCCTCGCCAGCGGCACCAGGGTCGTCTCGTCGACACCTGATCCATGCAGCAGGAACAGGCATTCGTCGCTGGCCCCGCCGGATCCGAAGAAGCGATAGGGAAAGGCCAGATCCAGCCGCGGCAGGCTGTTTTCGACGCTTGTATCGCTCATGCCGTATCCTTTTGATTACATTTCGTTTCACTCAATTTGCCGGCTTCAAAACGCAATATTTTCATGCTCCGCGAAAGTTGATTGAACCGGGCGCATTTCAGTCCGTTTCTGCGCCGATATACTCCATCGCGGAGGAATCGAAGCGGTGCGCCGGGGGTCGCATTGCTGGGCATGAACAACCAGCTTTGAGGCCTTTTGTCGATGACCACCCCAGTTCCAACCGAGCGCGATACGCGTATCGATGTGCTGCGTGCGCTCGCGCTGCTGACGATCTTCGTCGACCATGTGCCGGGCACGGCTTTCGAGACCCTGACCTACAAGAATTTCGGCTTTTCGGATGCGGCCGAGGCTTTCGTGCTGATATCGGGCATTTCGGTCGCGCTCGCCTATGGTACGAAGTTCCGCCCGGGAGGCCGGCTGCTCGCGACGCTGAAAATGTGGCGGCGGGCAGGCGTGCTCTATATCGCCCATATCGTCACCACGATGGCGGTAATGGCATTGTTCTGTGCCGCGGCGGTGTTCGGCCGGCGGCCGGAACTGCTGAAGCTGATCAACATCGAACCGCTGATGAAGGACACGCCCGAGGTGCTGGTCGGCATCGTCACGCTCGGCCACCAACTCGGCTACAACAACATCCTGCCGGTCTACGCGGTGCTGCTTTTGCTGGCGCCGGCCTTCTTGCTGTTCATCAGCTACAGGCCGCTTGCAGCGCTGACCGTGTCCGGCCTGCTGTGGCTTGTAGCCGGCATCTGGCAGATCGCCCCGCCGAACTATCCCGAGCCCGGCCTGTGGTTCCTCAATCCGCTGTCCTGGCAGTTCCTGTTCAACATCGGCCTTGCCGCCATGCTGCATGTCAGGCGCGGCGGCGTCATTCCAGCCAACCGCTGGCTGATCGGTGCCGCCGCGGCCTATGTGCTGGCCGCGTTGGCATGGGTGCATAGTCCGCTTTGGGGCCAGGTGACCTGGTTCGACCTGCCGGTGGTGCTGACCGGCTTCGACAAGACATTCCTGTCGCTCCCGCGGCTGCTGCACATCCTGGCGGTCAGCTATCTGGTGGTGGCACTGCCTGCGGTCTCGAACCTGTTCCGCACCGGCCCCGACCATCCGCTGGCGATACTCGGCAAGCGTTCGCTTCCGGTGTTCATCGCCGGCACGCTGATCGCCATGGTTGCCCAGGTGATGAAGCTGATCAATCCCGGCGGCCTCGCTTATGACAGCCTGTTGCTCGCCGCCGGCATTGCCATGCAGTTCGCGCTCGCTTTCTATCTCGAATGGTTGTCGACCATCGGCGGTTCGGGGAAAGCCAGGACGACGCAAAAGGAAGCCAAGCCCGTCCAGCCGTCTTTCGGTATCTCGGCCGTAGCAAGAGCCAACCACTGAGGGTCAGCGAGCCCGGTTTCAGCGGCGCGGTGGAGCCGAGGAGGCGCGCACGATCAGTTCGACCGGCAGCAACTGCCGGCTGACCTTGCCGTCGCTTTCCAGGATTGCCTTGACGGCAAGCCGGCCCATCTCGGCGATCGGCTGTGCGACCGTGGTCAACGGTGGCTCGGACAACTCTGCTTCGGGAACGCCGTCGAAACCGATGACCGAAACATCATCGGGGACATTCAGCCCGCGCGCGCTCAGCCATTCAAGCGTTGCCAAGGCCATCCTGTCCGACATCGCCAGGATGGCCGTGGGTGGTTCGCCGGAAGCAAAGATCGTTTCCAGCCCCGCCTTTGTGGTGGCGGCATCGTTGGCGGTTTCGTAGACGGGCACTTTGGATGTATCGATGCCAACCCGCGAAAGCTCCCGGAAGTAGCCGGTGAGGCGATCGCGTGTCCCCGCATAGGCCGCGGCGCGAAGCTCCTCGGGCGAAATGATGCCTGTCCTGCCGTCGGCGAAAGGCAGCGCCAGCACGGCAAAGCGGCGATGCCCGAGTTCCGTCAGATGGTGCGCCGCCAGGCCGGCGCCGGCGATGTTGTCGACGCCGATCGCCGCGACGGATCCATCCTCCGAATCCAGGTCCAGCGCCACGAAGGGCAGTTTGCGCTCACGCGCCAATTCGACAAGGCGCGAGCCGCCTTCGATACAGAAGACGATGAAGCCGTCGACAAGGGCGCTCTGGATATTCCAGGCAAGCTGTTCGGTGTTGGCCGCCGAGACTAACGAGATACCGGCCCCGGTCGCATCGCAGGCCTGCGAAATACCGGCCATCATCACGCGCGCGAAGGGATCCTCGAAGAAATAGGAGAGGGGCTCCGCGGTGGCCACGCCGATGGCGTTGACCTTGCCGGCCCGCAGCAGGCGGCCCTTGGGATCGGGGCCGGCATAGCCCATCGCCTCGGCCGCCGCACGGACCCGTTCGCGGACTTCTTCGCGCACGATCTCGGGGCGGCTGAAAACGTTGGAGGCGGTGCCGTGCGAAACACCGGCTGCCTTGGCGATGTCGGCCAGCCGGACGGGTCGTCGATTGCCTGCGGTGAGTGACGCCATTTGCGCGTGCCTCCTGACATGCATTTAGCACGTTCCCGATTTGCATCTAGCACTTTCGTTGGATCGATTCAAATTTTGCTTGACCGGCGGCTTCCATAGGCCTATCTTTGAATCGATCCAACTAAGATCTGCCTGCTGGATTAAACCTAGATGGGAGGTGCGCCATGCATCC
This sequence comes from Mesorhizobium sp. B2-1-3, assembly GCF_006442495.1. NCBI lineage: Bacteria > Pseudomonadati > Pseudomonadota > Alphaproteobacteria > Hyphomicrobiales > Phyllobacteriaceae > Mesorhizobium > Mesorhizobium sp. B2-1-3. The sequence goes on along the minus strand of NZ_VFWL01000010.1, from coordinate 115,644 downwards.
TGTTAACTATCTGTTCGAAGACATCTACCGCAACGACTGGAGCATCGGGTCGGCCGCCAACAAGTCCAAGCGCCGCGGCGGAACAAGCCCGTGGATTCGCGATCTGCGCTTCCTGGTGGCGCGCAAGCGGAGCTGACTGGCGTGAATTTTTTGCGTCGGCCTATTGGATCGATTCAATTCAAATCAAGAGGAGAAGAGCCATGCATCCCATGAAGCATCTGTTCGACGACATTTATCGCAATTATTGGGGCATCGGCACGGCCGCGGAGCGGCCAGAGGCGCCGCGCCGCGCGACGCTCTCGGCGCGCAACCGCGATCTTTGGATCCGACTTGAACGTCGCCGGGATTGAAACCGGCCGCGCATCTCAGGGTCGCCGACGCACCACGGCGGAGACAGCTATGGTCAGCCAGCCTGCGATGAGCAGGGTGCCTCCGATCGGCGCCGACATCGGAAACAGCCTCGATCCGAGAAAATCACGGGCGAGAAGATCGCCCGTGAAAAGCACGAGCCCGACGAGCAGCACCAGGCTGGCTAACCGCAGCGGGCGATTCGCGTCGAGGAGACCGACGGCGAGAAACACCGGTGCGTGCATCAGCAGGAACGATGCCGCCGTACCGGTGAAGGCGCCGCCGAGATGTGCGGCGGCCGCCGACAGCGCCACGCCGGCCGCGCCCACGATGCCGGCGGCGAGCACAAGCAGACGGCTGCCGGTCGTTTCGGTCAGGTTCATGTCGACGCTCCTTCGGTTGATCAGCTGGGCAGTTCGTCAGGGCTTGCCCGCTTCCATCAACATATGCCGCGTCCGCCGCGCCTGGACAATCCAGTTGTAGACCGCGCCGAGCGCCATCAGCACCGACGTGCCGAGAAACACCGCCCGCATGCCGAAATGGCCGCCGACGAAACCGCCGGCAAGCGGTCCGGCGACCTGGCCGACATATTGGGCCGAGATCGAAAGACCGAGCACGTTGCCGCCGACGCCGTCGGGAATGTTGTGGCGGATGACGCTGGTGATGCAAGGCAGCAAACCGCCGAGCGCCAGGCCCATCAGGAAGCGCAGCCCGATCAGTTGCCAGCCGTCGGTGACGAAGGCCTGCGGAATGAGCAGCAGCGCCGACACGGCCAGCGCGCCGACGACGACGTTCCAGTGACCGACGCGGTCGGCGAGCCTGCCAAGCCATGACGCCGACAGGATTGCGCCAAGGGCGGCCGCCGACATCACCACGCCGGCAACGAGCGTCACCCGGCTCTGGTCCTCGATCAGCTGCTGCACATAGACGGTGATGATCGGCTCGATCGACATGGTGGCGAAGGCCAGCAGCATGCCGGTCGTCAGCATGGCCACGACCGGACGCTTGTCGGCAATTTGCGACCAGCCGCTCTTCGGCTTTGCCGCCGTCGCGGCTTTGCTTGCTTGCGGGCGCTGGTTCTCCTTGATCAGGAATGTCGTCGCCAGAAAGGCAAGGAAGATGACGCCGCCGGACAACAGAAAGGTCGCGCGGATGCCGATTACCGGCGGCAGCGCGCCGCCGAGCAAGGGGCCGACCAGCGAACCTGCCGTGATGCCAGCGGACAAGACACCGAGCGCCCAGCCGGAGCGGTCCTTCGGCGTCTGCATGGCCACCAATATGGTCGAGCCGGAGGAATAGCCGCCGGCAAAGCCGATCAGCAGGCGCAGCAGCACCAATTGCCAGACCGTCTCGACCATTCCGGTCAGCGACATGCAGATCGCCATGCCGAAGGAGGCGCGCACCAGCATCAGCTTGCGGCCGTAGCGGTCGCCGAGCCGTCCCCATAACGGCGCAACGAGCGCCGCCGCGAAGAAGGTCGCCCCATAGGCGATGCCCGACCATTGCACGATCGCCGCATGGCCCTCGACGCCCAGTTGCTCGACATAGAGCGGCAGGAACGGCAAGAGCAGGGTCATGGCGATGAGCGTGCTGAACGAACCCGCGAAGCAGACGGCGAGATTGCGCCGCCAGTGGATATTGTAGCCGCCCTGTTCCGTATCGTTCTGCGTCATGCCGTGCCTGCGTGTGCCAGGGATTGTTGTGGATACCATTTTGGGATACCAAGTCGGTATCCGTCATGGACCCACAGCCCGACCGCTGTCAATGCGGGCACGTGAAAAGGCAACAACGATGTCGCAGATGCACAACGTCGAACGGCAGCTCCGCGAGATGATCCTTGGACTTGAGATCGGCCCGGGTGAGAAACTCACCGAGCGCTGGATCGAAAGCCGCTTCGGCGCCTCGCGCACGCCGGTCAGGGCTGCGCTGCTGCGGCTCGAAACCGAAGGGCTGGTCGGCAGGGACGGGCGCGGCTGGACGGTCTCGCCCATCAACCTGGCCGAACTCGAGCAGATCGCGGTCTACCGCGAAGCGGTCGAGGTCGCGGCCTTGCGGCTGACATGCGGGCTTGCCGACAGAAGTGCCGTCGATGTCATCGAGGCTATGCTCGTCTCCTGCGACGACGACACTCCGCGCGAGGAATGGCATCGCGTCGGCATGGATTTCCACATCGAGCTGGCGCGACTGTCCGGCAATGAATTCCTGTTTCGGGCCGTCCGCGACGCGATGACCAGGCTTTCGCGCGCCCGTTGGCTGGAGGTACGCGATGGAGCGGCCCTTGGCCGCGCGTGGGCCGAACATCATGCCATCCTGGCCGCCGTGCGGAGCGGCGATGCACAGGAAGCCGCGCGCTTGCTCTCGCAGCATATCGTGGGCAGTCGCGACCGTCTGTTGACGTCGCTGGCCAATGATCGCCGCGGCCTTCGCGCCAGGGGATTTGCCGTCGTGGCGGCATAATGCGGCCTGCAGGGCAGGCCACTCGCCGCCGAAAAAAGGACCACCGGCCCCGAGCCCCACTTTCGGCCTCGCTTCGCGGACGCCGATGGCGTAGGACCGGGCGATGGAAAACAACCGATTTGAAGTACCCGTGACCGTCAAATCAGTCACGGCGGGAAGTACACAGCTCTTACGCTCGGCCCGCGAGGCTTCCGACTATCTCATGAACAGCTGGCCCGGCAAGCGCACCCCCAAGCATCGCGCGGCGCTGCAGGCCTGCCACGATGCGCTGGCCGGCGACAAGCCGGCCATGAACGCAAGGCGCGCCTTTATCGCGGCGGCGCGTGAAGTGGACGTCTTCGTCAGCGACAAGGCGCCGGCCTGATCCAGGCCGGATTGCCGCCGCGCGCCGTCATTCCTCTGTTTCAATCTCGGCTTCAGTCTCGGGTTTCTGACGCTCCCGCGCCGCAGCCTTGGCCGCCAGCTTTTCGGCCTTCTTGGCCGCCTTCTGGCGATCGCGTTCTTTGCGTTCCTGATCGTAATTTGGTGCTCGTGCCATAGCGGCTCCTTTTTTGCTGTTCTTGTGGGCTGACTACGCGTCGTTCGCCTTCCGACGTCTCGGAGCCGGCACCAGGGTTCCTATAAGCTGCTTCGGTCGATCACAAGGTCGGCGGCGCCGAAACGCTCCTTTGCCGTCAGCTGCTGATGCCAATAGGGATAGAGCAGGGGCGGGCGGCTGACCGCGTCGAGGCGATCACGTTCCTCGCCGGCCAGCGTCAGGCTGGCCGCCGCGATATTGTCCCTGAACTGGGCCTCGTTGCGCCCGCCGATCACAAGCGAGCTGATAGCCGGCCGGCCAAGCAGCCAGGCAAGCGCCACCTGTGCGGCGGACACACCGCGGGCCTTACCGATTTCGACCAGCACATCGACGATCCGCCACAGCCGGTCCTCGTCGCGGATTGGCGGTTCGGACCAGCCGGCGACCTGGCGCGCGGTCGGGCTGTCACGGTGATACTTGCCCGACAGCAGGCCTCCCGCCAGTGGGCTCCACACCAGCACGCCCAATCCCTGGTCGACCGAGATCGGCAGCAGCTCGTATTCGGCTTCGCGTGCTTCGAGCGTGTAGTGGATCTGCTGGGTGACGAAGCGCGGCTGATGGCGGGTGTCACTGATGGAGAGCGCCTTCATCACCTGCCAGCCGGAATAGTTGGAGCAGCCGATATAGCGGATCTTCCCCTGGCCGACCAGCGTGTCGAGCGCGGCGATGGTCTCTTCGAGTGGCGTCACGCCGTCCCATTCGTGCAGGAAATAGATATCGATGACGTCGGTCTTGAGCCGCTTAAGGCTTTTCTCGCATTCGCGGATCAAATGATGGCGCGACAGGCCTTCGTCATTGGGACCGTCGCCGATGCGCATGCGCGCCTTGGAGGCGATCAGCACGTCGTTCCTGCGCTTGCCGCCGAGTGCCTCGCCGATGATCTCCTCCGACAGGCCGTCCGAATAGACATTGGCCGTGTCGATGAGATTGATGCCGGCATCAATGCACAGATCGATCATGCGCTTCGCCTCGGCGAGATCGCTGTTGCCCACAGCCGCGAACGGGCCGGCGCCGCCAAAGGTCATGGTGCCCATCGTCAGCGCCGAAACCTTCAGGCCGGAACGGCCGAGAGTGCGGTATTCCATGTCAGTCCTCGCGATTGAGAAGAATGGCCCGATCAGGTTGCTGGATTTGTAGGACAATCCGTGCGGCTTGTCGCCCTCCGGCCCCAGCACACCGATGAGCGGCCGTGGCGTGCCCCTGCAATAAAACCGTCATTGCCGGCCTATACTCAGTCGATCAGGGCGTTGCGCGCCGCCGTCAGGACGCGACGCCCGGTCGTTGCCGGAGGCGGCAGCTTGCAGATGGAGGAACACCGATGAATGAATCCATACCCAAGTCCGGCGCCCGGGACTGGCTGGAAGCCGAACTCGCCGACACGCTCGACGAGGACTATGAACTGGAGATGTCGGAACCGGCGCTGTCGCTGGAGATCGCCAGGATCTACAAGAACGCGCATCCGCCTTCTATCGACCGCATGCAGTATTTTCGCGACCTGATCGGGCTGCAATCCGAGCTGATCAAGCTGCAATCCTGGGTCGCCTACCACAAGAAGAAGCTTGTGGTGATCTTCGAAGGCCGCGATTCGGCTGGCAAGGGCGGCGTCATCAAGCGCATCACCCAGCGGCTCAACCCGCGGATCTGCCGCGTCGTGGCGCTTCCGGCACCGACCGAGCGAGAGACGTCGCAATGGTATTTCCAGCGTTATGTGCCGCACCTGCCGGCCGGCGGCGAGATCGTTCTGTTCGACCGCTCCTGGTACAACCGTTCCGGCGTCGAGCGGGTGATGGGTTTCGCTGGGCCCGATCAGGTGGAGGAATTCTTCCGTGACGTGCCGGAGTTCGAGCGCATGCTGGTCCGTTCGGGCATCACGCTGGTCAAATACTGGTTCTCGATCACCGACGAGGAACAACAGATGCGCTTCCTGATGCGCATCCACGATCCGATGAAGCAGTGGAAGCTGTCGCCGATGGACCTGCAGTCGCGGGTGCGCTGGGAACAGTACACCAAGGCCAAGGAAGAGACCTTCGCCCGTACCAACATTCCGGAGGCGCCCTGGTTCATCGTCGAGGGCAACGACAAGAAGCGCGCCCGGCTGAACTGCATCGACCACCTCTTGCAGCAGGTTCCCTATGAAGAGGTGCCGCACGAGGAGATCACGCTGCCCGAGCGGGTCTTCAATCCCGAATACGAGCGCCAGGTGCTGCCGCGCGAGCTCTACGTGCCCGAGAAGTATTGAACGAGAGTTTGTCCTTCTCCCCGTATAGTGACGGGGAGAAAGGATCTGCACCAAGGGTTGCCAATTCCCACTGTCGCAGACAACTAATTCCTAAGTCCGCTTGATGACGACATGCGTGGCAAGCGGCGTCGCTACTTGTTCGCTGCACGCGTAGCCGAGCTTCGGCATATCAATCCCGGCGAAGAGGTGCTCGCCGGAGCCGAGCAGCACCGGCGAGATCGCCAGATGCATCTCGTCGATGAGCCTCTCCTGGAGGTACTGCCGGATGGTGGCGACGCCGCCGCCGACCCGCACATCGCTGCCATTGGCCGCTGCCCTTGCCTGCTCGAGCGCCGAATGGATGCCATCCGTAATGAAGTAAAAGGTCGTGCCGCCCTCCATGACGATCGGCTCGCGCGCATGGTGGGTCAGCACGAAGACCGGCACATGATAGGGCGGGCTGTCGCCCCACCAGCCCTTCCAGTTTTCGTCAGGCCATTCGCCGCGGATCGGCCCGAACATGTTGCGGCCGAGGATCCAGGCGCCGACATTCTCGAAGCTGCGCGCCGCGAACGCCTCGTTGGTATCGGTTGTGCCGCCGTCGTCTCCGAGCACCATCTTGCGGAAGGTGCGGGTACCGATCATCCATTTGTGCAGGGCTTCCCCGCCGACCCCGAGCGGGTTTTTCAAATCCTGGTCGGGACCGGCGCCGTAACCGTCGAGCGACAAGGTGAATGCGTTGACGCGAAGTCTGGACATGGAAAGCCTCCTCAGACCAGTTGTATTGTGCAAGCAGTTACTTTCTAGCAAACCGATTGCAAATTGCAAGTAGTATTTTCAGCGATCGAGAAGATGCATATCCGTACTTCGCCCATGCGATGTCCAGAGTGAAAGTGGCGGCTGCCGAGACAGCCGCCATACCGGCTCATTCGCCGGTGAGTTCCATGAAGAGCATATGGTTTGAAGGCGCTGGGAGGAAACTATGCTCTCAGCATCTCCGCCACCTCAGGGGCGAAATAGGTCAAAATGCCGTCGCAGCCGGCGCGTTTGAACGCAAGAAGCGATTCCAGCATAGCCTTTTCGCCGTCGATCCAGCCATTGGCGCCCGCCGCCTTGATCATCGAATATTCGCCCGACACCTGATAGGCGAAGGTTGGCACCGCAAATTCGTCCTTCAGCCTGCGGATGATATCGAGATAGGGCAGGCCGGGCTTGACCATCAGCATGTCGGCGCCTTCGGCCAGGTCCTGCTCGGCCTCGCGCACCGCTTCGTCTGAATTGGCGTGGTCGATGTAATAGGTCTTCTTGTCGCCTTTGAGCAGGCCGGCCGTGCCGACCGCCTCGCGGTACGGCCCGTAGAAGGCGGAGGCGAATTTCGTTGCATATGACATGATCGCCACGTCCTGGAAACCGTTTGCGTCGAGCGCGTCGCGGATGGCGCCGATGCGGCCGTCCATCATGTCGGACGGCGCGATGATGTCGGCGCCGGCCGCTGCTTGTATGACGGCCGCCGCGGTTACCTGTTCCACCGTCTCGTCATTGACGATGAGGCCGTCGCGCAGGATGCCGTCATGACCATGGCTGGTGAACGGGTCGAGCGCGGCGTCGGTGATGACGCCGATCTCAGGCACCGCGTCCTTGATCGCGCGCGTGGCGCGGTTGATGACGTTGTCGGGGTCGAGGATATGCGAGCCGGTCTGGTCGCGCAGCGAAATGTCCACATTGGGAAAGGTGGCGAGCGCGGGGATGCCGAGCTTCGCCGCGCGTTCGGCCTCCTTGACGGCAAGATCGATCGACAGGCGGAAGACGCCCGGCATGGCGGCGATCGGCTCGCGCACTTGTCTGCCGTCGACGACGAAGATCGGCCAGATCAGGTCGTCGACGGAAAGCCTGTTCTCCTGCACCAGGCGCCGCGACCAGTCGGCCTTGCGCATGCGTCGCAAGCGGCGGCTGCCGGTGATGTCGTCGACGCTGCGCGCGCCGGCAGGTTTTGCGGGGGTGAATCTGTTCATCGCCAAAACTCTCGTTTGGCCGGCTTTTATCACGCACCCGTGGTGCTGACCAATGCGACACGTTTGTGCCAGCAATCCGATCGGGTCTCTATTCGGGTTGCCCATTGCCCGAAAGGATCTGCGCCGCACCGCGCATGCCGACGCGGAACGCCTCGTCGAAGCCGACGCCGCGCACTTGCCAGGCGTAGGTCTTGCCGGCCTTCGCCAGCCGCCAGTCGGCGATCCAGCCCAACTCCTTACCGCTCCAGACGATGCTGCCGGAAAGCGCTTGGTCGGCGCCGGCCATTTTCGCAACCGTGTCCAGCTTCGCCATGTCGGCGTCGCGCATGATCCTGTCGTCCAGCCCCGCCTTCGACAGCAGCGCTGCCGTTGGGAAGGTTACCTGCATGGCAACCGGCGCGGCGGCATTGCCGAACGACTCGCGCATCAGCACGCCGCGCTCGTCATCGGCATCGAGCGCGAAATGCCTGACCCCGCGCTCGGTCGACAAGAATACCGCCAGCCCTGGGCGTTCGGTCAGCCACGGCCTGCTGCCGAGCGAAGCCAGCACCGGATCGATCATCGCCGGGCTGTACTGGCAGTAGAGATTGTGAGGCCGATCATACGTGCCCTGATCGTCATGGTTGGGAATGCCTTCCATGCGATCGCGGTAGCGAAAGGCCGCCACGAAGCTGCCGGCCTTGTCGCGCAGCGCCGCCATCTCCGGTTTCGCCGGCAGGCGCTGGTCGCCGGAAACCCGGACCAGAACCGCGTCGAGACAACGTTTGAAGCCGGCCTGGCGGTTCTTCTCGTACCGACCGTTGACGATGGTCTGCGACTGGTAAAGATCGGCGAGGCTGGCCGCCAGGGTCGGTTGCAAAACCAGGCAAATGACGATCAGCCCGATCGTCATCGGCACGAGGCGCGCAAATCCAGCCATGAGCCACACCCATTGGAAAACTTGCTACAGCTGCGCAGTCGCCGTGCGGTTCCCGGCCTTGCGGCGACAACGGCTCTTTTAGCACTAGGCTCCGGCCCGAGCCAAGACGCGCTGCCGGCATGCCGGCATTGACGCGGCCATGCGCCACGCTTTAGCACTTCAGTCCCGGCGGAGCGGGCGAGGGATTCTTTCACGATGGATTTTGGCGGAGGCGACGAGATCCGCTTCGAACATCTGGGCCGGGCCGGCATCGTCACGTTGACGCGGCCGCGGGCACTCAATGCGGTCACGCACAGAATGGTCAACGCGCTCGCCAAGGCATTGCACGCTTGGGAGCGGGACTGGAGCGTCGATGTCGTCGTCGTCAAGGCCGAGGGCAGGGCGTTTTCGGCCGGCGGCGACATTCTCCACATCTACGAGGCCGGCCGGGCCGGCAAGCCGCCCGTCGAGTTCTTCGCCGACGAGTATCGGCTGAACGCCCAGATCGCGCGTTTCAAAAAACCTTATGTGGCGCTGATCGACGGCATCGTCATGGGCGGCGGCGTCGGCATCTCCTTTCATGGATCGCACCGGGTGATGACGGAAAATGCGCAGTTCGCCATGCCGGAGGTGGGTATCGGCTTTTTCCCGGATGTCGGCGCCAGCCATCTGCTGCCCGATCTTGGAGGTTCCTTCGGCATGTACCTGGCGCTGACCGGCAATCGTATCCGCTATGGCGACGCGTTGTGGTCCGGGCTGGCCACGCATACGATCAAGGCGCAGGACCAGGCTGGCTTTCTCGACCAGCTCGCCGCCACCGGCGATCCCGAATCGGTGCTGCGCGGCTTCTTCATCCCGGCGAAGCGCGAGACGGACAGGCAGGTGCTGGAGGCGATCGCCCACCACTTCGCGCAGGCGTCGCTTGCCGATATCATCGGCAGCCTGGAGCAGGCGGCAGGGAGCGATGAGTTTGCGGCAAGGACGCTGGCGACGATCCTGACGCGCTCGCCGACCAGCCTTCGTGTCGCCTGGCGCCAGATCACTGCCGGCCTGACGCTGCCGATGGATCAATGCATGAAGATGGAGTTCCGCATCCTCAACCGGATGCTCGCGGGCCACGATTTCTACGAAGGCATACGCGCCACCATCATCGAAAAGGGTTCCAAGCCGCAATGGCTGCCGGCAACCCTCGATGCGGTCGACGACGCGGATGTCGATGCCTATTTTGCCTCGCTCGGTGAACGGGAACTCGCGCTATGAGTGAGGTGACGTCCAGACGCGTCGTGCTTCAGCCTTCAGGGGTGGAGGTTATCTTCGCCTGGTTCCAGCGAATCATATCAGGATACTGCCTGCTGTTCGGTATCCTGTACTGGATCAGGCTTATCGGCTTCTATCCCGGCTCGCTGTGGCGCTTCGACCTGATGCCGGTCCACTGGCAGGTGACAGCGGTGATGCTCGCCGTGTTTTTTCCCTTTGCCGCAGCCGGCCTATGGATGCTGGCTTCCTGGGGGCCGGTGATTTGGTTCATCTGCGCCGCGACGGAGATCGTCATGTATGCCGGCTTTCCCGAACTCTTCGGCCGCCGCCCGCTCATCGTCGTCTCGCATGCGGGGGTGGCGCTGCTCTATGTCGTTTTCCGCCTCGTCATCTATCTGCAGAAGCGGTCGCCCCGGACCTGAAGCCGGCACGCGCCGCCGGCGATCCGGCGGATCGGATTTCGCCCTGAAATCATTGGCTAAATCTTTAGGTTAATTATCCTTGCTCGAGTGACCGTTCGTTAAGCGTCTTGCGAAACCTATTACCGGTAAGCTCTTGTTAGCCTTGGCGTTTAAGTCGAATTTTATGAGTATTCGATAGTGTCGCGATCAAGGTGAAAAACAAAAAATCACCAGGGCGACAAACGAGAGGCAAAGACAATGATCAATTCGCGTCCGGCGGCAAAGACCGCCAACGTTTCCGACGATCGCCGCGAGGCAATCCGTTCCCTTTACATGGAATCGCTCCAACTGGTCGAGCGCCTGCACCGCCGTCTGCTCGACGTGATCAAGGACGAGTTCGACCGCAATGGCCGTTCCGACATCAACGCCATCCAGGCGCTGCTGCTCTTCAACATCGGCAATTCGGAGCTGACTGCCGGCGAGTTGCGCTCGCGGGGCTACTATCTCGGCTCGAACGTCTCCTACAATCTCAAGAAGCTTGTCGATCTCGGCTTCATCAACCACCAGCGCTCGCGCATCGACCGTCGTTCGGTCCGCGTCTCGCTGACGCCGAAGGGCAACGAGGTGGCGGACGTGGTCGCCGGTCTCTATGAGCGCCATGTCGGCTCGATCGAGCAGGTCGGCGGCATCAACACCGACGAATTCAAGCAGATGAACCGCGCCCTCCAGCGCCTCGACCGCTTCTGGAACGACACCATCGCTTACCGGATGTAAGCCACATCCCCAATCAGAAGCCGCGCCACAGAAGCGCGGCCGCAACAGCGACCTCCAGTCAGGGCCGGTGCCGAAGAGCATCGGTCTTTTCTTTTCGTTGCGCTGGCCGAAGCAAATTGGGGGCCAAGGCCACGTTGCCGCCATATTCCAATGGAACCGAAGATGGCAGTGATGCTGTGGTGAAGACCATGAGTTCACCCGCAGCCGCGGTAGCCTTGCGCGTTTTCACACCGAGGTGATGCGGACCATGGTTGGCTAATTGTTAAGATTGCCAATTTTAGAGTGCGGGCGAGATCGCCCGATGATCAACGCAGCAAGTGTTCGAACTGCTACAAATGTCTGGAACGTCCATGAGAACCAGCCGCCGTTTCTTCCTTTCCGGAGCCTCCGCGCTCGCAGCCGCCGTTGTTGCCGGCCGCGCCAGCGCGCAGGACGTGATCGGGGACATCCTGAAGTCCTCGGCGCGCGGCAACTGGGACGATCAGTTCGACGCCCGCGCCAGCGCAGGCGGCAAGGTGGCCTCGACGCTGCCGATCTTCAGCCCGCAGACCGTCGCCTTCACCGAGCAGGCTGTGGCGCAGTACCAGAACATTGTCGGGCAGGGCGGCTGGGTCGAGGTTCCCGCGACCAAGAAACTGCAGCTCGGCGTCGACGATCCCGATGTCGTGCCGCTGCGCAAGCGCCTGATGGTCGCCGGCGACCTGTCGCAGAGCGCCGGCATCTCGACGGCCTTCGATTCCTATGTCGACTCGGCGGTCAAGCGCTTCCAATTGCGCCACGGCCTGCCGGCCGACGGAGCGCTGGGCAAATATACCTACGCGGCGATGAACGTTTCGGCGCAGATCCGGCTCGGCCAGTTGCAAACCAATCTCCAGCGATTGAAGGAGAAGGCGGGCACGCTTGGCAGCCGTTATGTGCTGGTCGATATTCCGGCAGCGCAGGTCGAGGCGGTCGAGAACGATCGCGTCGTGCTTCGCCATACCGCGATCGTCGGCAAGATCGATCGCCAGACACCGATCGTCAATTCCAAGATCAACGAGATCATCGTCAATCCATATTGGAACGCGCCGGTGTCGATCGTGCGCAAGGACATCATCCCATTGATGCGCAAGGACCCCGATTATCTCAAGAACAGCCATATTCGCCTGTTTGCGCCAGATGGCAGCGAAGTCGATCCGATGAATGTGGACTGGTCGACCGACGACGCGGCCAAGTACCGTTTCCGCCAGGATCCCGGTTCGGACAACGCCATGGCGTCGGTGAAGATCAATTTCCCGAGCCCGGACGGCGTCTACATGCACGATACGCCGCAGCAGAGCCTGTTCGGCAAGATGATGCGCTTCGATTCCTCGGGTTGCGTACGCGTGCAAAACGTGCGCGACCTCGTCACCTGGATCCTGCGCGACACGCCCGGCTGGGACCGCCAGCATTTTGAGGCTGCGATCAAGACCGGCGAAAACACGCCGATCCAGGTCACCAACCCGGTGCCGGTGCATTTTCTCTATCTCTCGGCCTGGTCGACGGGCCCCGGCGTTGTCCAGTTCCGCGACGACATATATGGCCTCGACGGAAACAACGAGCTGCAGATCACTTCGTCGCTCTAAGCGATTGATTATTCAGGGAAAAGGCCGCTCTTGAGCGGCCTTTTTCTGTCGCCGCCGCTAGGCCGTTCACACCGCCGCTGACCTCCAACTCTGCGTAGGCGCGCTCCGGCTGGACGAAGCGCGGGCGATTGCGCATGGTCGGCAAAACTGCCGGAATCGGACTATGCAAGTTGCCGTCTTCATCCTCGTCGTGCTCGTCCTAGTGGCGCTTTCCGGTGCATTGGTGCGGCTGGTGCGGGTGCCGCTGCCGGTGCTGCAGATCGCCATGGGTGCTGCGCTGGCCTGGCCGGCGCGCGGGCTGCATGTCGAGATCGATCCGGAACTGTTCCTGCTCGTATTCATTCCGCCGCTTCTGTTCGCCGATGCCTTTGCTGCGCCCAAACGCGAGCTTGTCGTCTTGCGTGGCCCCATCCTCGACCTTGCCATTGGACTGGTCTTCTTCACCATCGTCGGATTTGGCTACGCCTTGCATTGGCTCGTGCCCAGCATCCCGCTCGTCGTCGCTTTCGCGCTCGCCGCGGTGCTGTCGCCGACCGACGCGGTGGCGGTGTCTTCCATAGTCGACAGGAACATCGTTCCGGCGCGGCTGATGCACATATTGGAAGGCGAGTCGCTGCTCAACGACGCGTCGGGTCTGGTCATGTTCCGCTTTGCCGTGGTGGCGGCATTGACCGGCAGCTTTTCCTTTGCCGCGGCCTCGCTGAGCTTTCTCTATGCCGTGGCTGCCGGCATCCTCGCCGGCATGGCGGCGCTGTTCGTTGCCGCCAAGGCGCTGCAACTGCTCAACCGCATCGGCGGCGTGCCGGCGGAGGCGCAGGTTCTGGTCATGATCCTGGTGCCTTTCGTCTCCTATCTCGGCGCCGAGCATATCGGCGCCTCGGGCATCCTGGCGGCGGTCACCGCCGGCCTGTTGACCGGAGTTTCCGGCATGTTCCGCTTTCTCGGTGTCTCGGCACGCATGCAGACGATGTCGCTGTGGTCGACGCTGTCCTTCGTCTTCAACGGCGCGCTCTTCATCCTGCTTGGCCTGCAATTTCCCGATATCATCCGTAAGGTGCCGCCGGAGTTGTCCAGCCGGCACTGGATCATCGAGCCGGTGCTGACAGTCCTGCTGCTGACCCTTTGCCTGATCGGCCTGCGTTTCCTGTGGATATGGATCGGCGACATGGCGGGCGCCATGGCGGCGCGGCTCGGCAAGCGAAAGGCCGAGCCGTTCGGCCTGCGCGTGCGGCTCGCCGGATCGGTCGCCGGCGTGCGCGGAGCGATCACGTTGGCCGGTATCCTGTCGCTGCCGCTCACCTTGCAGGACGGCTCGCCGTTCCCGGCCCGCGACGTGGTGATCTTCCTCGCCGCCGGGGTCATCATCTGCTCGCTGGCCATCGCCAGCCTCGCGCTGCCGAAGATCGCTCGCGGGCTGGTCGAACCGGGCGAGGACCCGGCAGCGGCCGAGGAGCGCCGGGCGCGGGTCGGCGTAGCCAATGCGGCGATCGCCAGGATCGAGAGCATCGCCAATGAGGCAGGCGAGGGCGGGGCCGTCGAGGCACGGCTCGCTGTTGCCGACAGCATCGTCGCCGGCTACCGGCGCCGCATCGCCGCCTCCGACGAGGCCGACGAAGCGCGTGCCGAGGCGCGCGAGGCGAGCCGTCTGGAGCTTGAACTCAGGGCGGCCGGCATAGAAGCCGAGCGCGCCGCGCTACGCGCCATGTTTCTCAGCCGCGAGATCAATGACCATACGATGCGGGCGCTGTTTTCCGAGATCACCTTGACCGAGGCTCTTCTGAAGCAGCGGCGCGACAGGAAATAACGGTTCGCCGCTCTGCTTGCCGCAATCCGGCCAGCAAATTTCGCGCCGCAAACGTGGCGAGGCGAAAACAACTGTGTTAATGGCGCGGCGAACCCAATCCTGTCACACAACAATGTGCAGGGGTTTGGGACAACGGCATGCGCAAGACAAAACCGACCTCCGGACCTAAGGAATTCAGGCCATGGCAACAGCAGCGGCAGCGTCGAACAAATTCGAATCCTTCTTCGAAACCACGCTGGAAGATGCCGATCCGGAAATTTTCGGCGCGATCCGCAACGAACTCGGACGCCAGCGCCACGAGATCGAACTGATCGCGTCTGAGAACATCGTCTCGCGCGCCGTGCTCGAAGCGCAGGGTTCGATCATGACCAACAAATACGCCGAGGGCTATCCGGGCAAGCGCTACTATGGCGGCTGCCAGTTCGTGGACGTCGCCGAGGAGCTGGCGATCGAGCGCGCGAAAAAACTGTTCGGCTGCAACTTCGCGAACGTGCAGCCCAATTCCGGCAGCCAGATGAACCAGGCGGTATTCCTAGCCCTCCTGCAGCCGGGAGACATCTTCATGGGCCTCGACCTCAATTCCGGCGGGCATTTGACGCACGGCTCGCCAGTCAACATGAGCGGCAAATGGTTCAAGGTCGTGTCCTACGGCGTGCGCAAGGACGACCACCTGCTCGACATGGACGCCATCGAGAAGACGGCGCATGAGACGAAGCCGAAGCTGATCCTGGCCGGCGGCACCGCCTATTCGCGCATCTGGGACTGGAAGCGCTTTCGCGAGATCGCCGATGCGGTCGGCGCCTACCTCATGGTTGATATGGCCCACATCGCCGGCCTCGTGGCAGGCGGCGTGCATCCCTCGCCGCTGCCGCATGCCCATGTCGTGACGACCACCACGCACAAGTCGCTGCGCGGCCCGCGCGGCGGCATGATCCTGTGCAACGACGAGGAGATCGCCAAGAAGATGAACTCGGCGGTGTTCCCCGGCCTGCAGGGCGGACCACTGATGCATGTCATCGCCGCCAAGGCGGTTGCCTTCGGCGAGGCGCTGAAGCCGAGCTTCAAGCTCTATGCCGAGAGCGTCGCCGCCAACGCCAAGGCGCTGGCGTCCAGCCTACAGGAGACTGGCCTCGACATCGTGTCGGGCGGCACCGACAACCACCTGATGCTGGTCGACCTGCGCCCCAAGAATGCCACCGGCAAGCGCGCCGAAGCAGCGCTTGGGCGCGCCAACATCACTTGCAACAAGAACGGCATCCCCTTCGACCCGGAAAAGCCCTTCGTCACCTCCGGCGTGCGGCTCGGCACGCCCGCCGGCACAACGCGCGGCTTCGGCCAGGCCGAGTTCCGCGAAATAGGCAAGCTGATCGCCGAGGTGCTGGATGGCCTCAAGGCCGCCAATTCCGATGAGGGCAATGCCTCGGTCGAGGCCGCGGTCAAGGCCAAGGTCGTGGCGCTGACCGATCGATTCCCGCTCTACCCTTATCTCGGTTGACCTCGCGCCACGCGTCATCTCTTATCCGCCAGCGGCGCGCCGACCCCCGATCGGTCGACGCGCCGAACTGGAGACCAGACGATGCGTAATTTCCGCCCCGCCATCCTTGGCGCCCATGGCTTGCTGGCCGTTTTCCTGACATTGCCCGGCGCTGCCCTTGCGCAGACCCAACCCGCCCCAGAAATGCCCGCCACCGCTACGTTCGGCAGATGGACAACCATCGTCGATACGCTCGACACCGGGCAGGATGCGCGCAAGACCTGCGCCGCTTCGACTGCCTTTTTCGATGCCAGCGGCAATTCGGGCACGCTGACGCTGTCGATCTCGAACGGCGACGCCATGCCGCCGGACGCCTACCCGGCCATCATGCTTATTGTCGACAACCGGAACCTGCCCACTGGCAAGAAGATCGCCGCGACTTTTGGTGATCCTGGCGTCAAGGTTTCCGCCATCGTCTATTCGAACGATGCCGTCAACGGCCGTCCCAGTTGGACGGTCGACAACCAGCCCAAGACCGGTCTCGCGCTCTTGCGAGCCATGCGCAAAGTCACCTCGCTCGATGTCGCTTTCGGCAAAGAGGCTTTCGCCAGCATTCCGATGGACGGCTTCACCAAGGCCTACCGCAACCTCGGCACATCATGCGGCTTTCCGACCAAGGACGTTGCACCCTAGCCAAGCGCGCGAAGGCGGGTGCTGGCAATCTGCCTCGCGGCTCGCTATCTCTGACGCGAAAGGGTCTGCGTGCCTTGCCATCGTGGCAAAAGGCTCTAAGCCTTTTCGCCTCACCAGATTCGTGAACCCAAGGCTCTCAATGCGCTGTCCCTATTGCCAGTCCGAAGATACGCAGGTGAAGGATTCGCGCCCCGCCGAGGATGGCGCGGCGATCCGCAGGCGTCGCGTCTGCCCCGATTGCGGCGGCCGTTTCACCACCTTCGAGCGCGTGCAGTTGCGCGATCTCGTCGTGGTCAAGAAGTCGGGGCGAAAAGTGCCTTTCGACCGCGACAAGCTCTTGCGCTCCGTCGAGATCGCGGTGCGCAAGCGCAATGTCGATCCCGAGCGCATTGATCGTGCCGTGACCGGCATCGTGCGCCAGCTGGAAAGCTCCGGCGAGACCGAAGTGGCCTCGGGCGAGGTTGGGCGGCTGGTCATGGAAGCGCTGAAATCGCTCGACGACGTCGCCTATGTTCGCTTCGCCTCGGTCTACCGCAATTTCCGCGAGGCCAAGGATTTCCATGAACTGCTGGGGGAATTGAAGGGCGACGAGGACAAGAGCGAAGAGGACGCCGGCTGAGCATGGCGGGACGCAGCGAGGCCGAACAGGCAGCCCTTGACCGCCGTTTCATGGCGGCCGCACTCAGATTGTCGCGCAGGAATGCGGGCCGGACCTCAACCAATCCTTCCGTTGGCACACTCATCGTGCGCGACGATGGCTTGGGCCCGATGATTGTCGGCACCGGCGTCACCGCTGTCGGTGGCCGCCCTCATGCCGAGACCGAGGCGCTCGCCGAAGCGGGCGAACTGGCGTGCGGCGCCGCCGCCTATGTCACGCTGGAGCCTTGCGCGCATCACGGACGCACGCCGCCTTGCGCCAACGCTCTGGTCAATGCCGGCATCGCGCGCGTCGTTGGCGCCGCCAGCGACCCCGATCCGCGCGTGTCGGGCCAAGGCTACGCGATCCTGCGCACCGCGGGCGTCGATGTTGTGGAGAATGTCCTGGCGGCGGAGGCCGCCGAGCAGATGGCCGGCTATCTCATTCGATCGCTTAGGAAACGGCCGGAAGTGACTCTCAAGCTAGCGCTTTCCAGCGACGGCAAGATCGGCATGGAAGGTGTTGGGCAGGTGTCGATCACAGGCGACATTGCGCGCCGCGAAGTCTATTTGATGCGCGCCGAGGCTGATGCCATCCTAGTCGGCATTGGCACGGCGCTGGAAGACGACCCGGCGCTGACGGTGCGTCTGCCGGGATTGGAGAACCGGTCGCCGGCTCGCATTGTGCTGGACCGCCAGATCAGGCTGCCTGAGACTTCGAAACTGGTATCCGGTGTCGACCGGGTGCCGCTCTACGTCGCGGCTTGTCTGGAAGCGGATCCTCTGCGGCGGGCAACGCTCGAACGCGCCGGCGTGCGTTTCATCGGCACCGAGACGCATGAAGGCGGCGTGGCGCTGCCGGAACTGCTCGAGGATCTTGCCGCGCTCGGCATGGCCAGCGTGCTGGTCGAAGGCGGAGCCAGGGTGGCCAGCGCCTTCCTGTCGGAAGGCCTGGTCGACCGCATCGTGCTGTTCCGGGGGCCGGCGGCGATCGGCAAGGGGGGCATTGCATCGCCCATCGATGCCAACCATGTCCCAGCGGGATTTCGCAAACTGCGCGAGATGCGGTTCGGCGAGGACAGCTACGCCGAGTGGATAAGAGACTTTTAGGATCAACACCGATGTTTACCGGCATTGTTACAGACATAGGTACCGTCGCGGCCGTCAAGCCGCTGCGGGAAGGCGTGGGATTGCGTATCGACACCGCCTATGATCCCGAAACCATCGCCATCGGCGCCTCGATATCATGCGGCGGCGTTTGCCTTACCGTGACGGCCTTGCCCGACAGCGGCTCGAACGCGCGCTGGTTCGAAGTCGAGGCCTGGGAGGAGGCGCTCCGGTTGACGACGGCGATGGGCTGGAAATCGGGCACGCGGATCAATCTGGAGCGGGCGTTGAAGATCGGCGACGAGCTTGGCGGCCACATCGTGTCGGGCCATGTCGACGGTACCGCCGAGATCGTCGAGCGCAAGGACGAGGGCGATGCGGTGCGCTTCACGCTGGAAGCGTCGCGCGAGCTGGCGAAGTTCATCGCGCCGAAAGGCTCCGTCGCGCTCGACGGCACCTCGCTCACCGTCAACAAGGTGGAAGGCACCCGCTTCGACGTGCTTCTGATCCACCATTCGCTGACCGTCACCACCTGGGGTGAGCGCAAGGTCGGCGACCGCGTCAATCTCGAGATCGATACCATGGCCCGCTATGCGGCGCGCCTGGCGGAAGCGGCGAAAGAGGGGCTTTGAGCCACTTGAAATTGCCGGCCATTGGCCGTACACTGTCTTCGGGAGAAAGATGATGACAGCACATGCTCACCCGACTCGCAGCCGTGTCCGTGGCGAACGCCTGGAGGCACGTATTACGGCCGACCAGAAGAGTCTTATCGAACACGCCGCCGCCCTTCAGGGCCGGACAGTGACCGATTTTGTGCTGACCAGTGTCCAAGAAGCAGCCACCCGAGCCATCGAGGAGCATCAGCGCCTCGATCTTTCCGTCCGCGACAGTCGCGCCTTCGTCGATGCTTTGATCAATCCGCAACCCGTGAATGATCGTCTGCGCGAAACGGTGCGCCGCTATCGTCAAGCCACTGGTACCTGAAGGTGAGCAGTTCGGCCGGAAGTACTCTTCGGGTCGAAGTGCTTGGTCTCCAGCACGACAGGGCATCCTTCGAGAGCGGCGTAGAGGCGCTCGATCGGTATCTCAGGGTGCAGGCCGGGCAGGATGCGCGCAAGAACATCGCGGCACCCTTTGTTCTTGTTTTGCCGGACGGAACTGTGGCCGGGTATTACACGCTGTCCGCAACCGCCGTAGCTATCGGCGATTGGCCTGCCCAAACCGTTCGCAAGCTGCCCCGCTACCCACTCATTCCGGCCACGTTGCTGGGACGTCTTGCCGTCGACCGGCGGTATCGGGGACAGGGCTACGGTCGCTATCTCCTGGCCGACGCTCTGTCGCGTTGCCTCAAGAACGAGATAGCTTCGTTTGCCGTTGTGGTCGATGCCATGGATGAAGACGCACGCGGTTTCTACCAACGCGAAAGTTTTCTGCCATTCCCGGATCAGTCGATGAAGCTCTTTCGGCCGATGGCCGACATCGCAGAGCTGTTCGAATGAGATGACTGGGGTGGAAAGGAGAAACTCCAAACAGCAGGAGCGCCTCCGCGGGAAGCCTTGGTCGATATAGATGCAGGCCGTTGGTAGATCACGAAGCCATTGTTGTCTGGACTGAGAGCCTGAGGCAATCTTGTGCTTGCGATCAATCCGGCTTCGGCCTAAGTCACCGGCGATCCCGGAGACATTTATGGCTGGCACATCCCAACACGGCAAAGCGTTCATTCGCCCGAAGAAGAAGGCCCACCTTCTCGTTATCGAGGCACGCTTCCACGACGATCTTGCCGACGCGCTGCTCGAAGGCGCGACGAGCGCGCTTGACGAAGCGGGTGCGACCTACGACGTCGTCACCGTTCCAGGTTCGCTCGAAATTCCCGCCGTCATTACCTTCGCGCTGGACGGCGCGGCGGAAGGCGGCATGAACTATGACGGCTTCGTCGCGCTTGGCACCGTCGTCCGCGGGGACACCTATCACTTCGATATCGTCGCCAATGAATCCAGCCGCGCACTGATGGACCTGTCCGTGCAGGACTCGGTCTGTATCGGCAACGGCATCCTGACCACGGAAAACGACGCGCAGGCCTGGACGCGAGCCAAGCGTTCGGAGGGCGACAAGGGTGGCTTTGCCGCGCGCGCGGCGCTGACCATGATCGCGCTCAAGGAACGACTGGGAGCGCGATCGTGAGCGACCCCGCTTCGCCCGGACAGCCCACGGTGCGCCACGCCAACAAGCGCGGCGCGGCGCGGCTTGCCGCCGTGCAGGCCCTCTATCAGATGGATGTCGCCGGCAGCGGCGTCTTCGAGATCACTGCCGAATACGAAGCGTTTCGCCTTGGCAAGGAAGTCGATGGCGCGCTTTACCGCGAGGCGGATGCCCAATGGTTCCGCGCCATCCTCACCGGTGTCGTCGAGGACCAGAAAACCATCGATCCGGTTATCCGCCAGGCGCTGACCGATGACTGGCCGCTGTCGCGCCTCGATTCGACACTGCGCGCAATCCTGCGCGCCGGTGTCTACGAACTGATGAAGCGCGAAGACGTGCCGGTGGCGGTGATCGTTTCCGAATACGTCGATATCGCCAAGGCTTTCTACGAGGAAGACGAGCCGAAGCTGGTCAACGCCGTGCTCGATCGCGTCTCCCGTCGGGTGCGTGGCGAGGGACGCGGCAAGGACGCTTCATGACGGCGGTCGCCATCGAGGCGGCCAGGGAGGCGCGGCGCACCGCGTTGATCCTCGCCGCCTCGCAGGCGATCATCGGTTCGGCAGCGCCCATCGCCATCTCCATGGGCGCGCTTGCCGGTCAATATCTGCTCGGCCCGGACAAGTCGCTGGCGACGGCGCCGATCACCGGCTTCAATCTCGGCGTGGCACTCGGTGCGCTGCCGGCGGCGGCCATCATCCGCGCCATGGGCCAGCGCGGCGGCTTCGTGACCGGTACGATCATCACCGCGCTTGGCGGTCTGGTCGCGACGCTGGCACTCTTCCATGGCAGTTTTTGGCTGTTTGCCTTCGGCCTGACGGTGATCGGTGTCGGTGGCGCCTTCGTCCAGCAGTTCCGCTTTGCCGCCGCCGACAATGCGCCGCCGCAGTTCAAGGCGCGCGCCATCTCCTTCGTGCTGGCGGGCGGCATCATCACCGCCATTCTCGGACCGCAGATCGTCATCTTCACCCGCGAGTTGTTCGCACCGGTGATGTTTGCCGGTTCGTTCGCATCCATCCTGGTGCTAGCCGCCGTCGGCGCGGCGATCCTGTCATTGCTGCGCCTGCCGGCGAGGGCCGCCGCCGGCGGAACGGAAATTGCCGGCAGCGATGCCCGGCCCTTGGCCGAGATCGTCACGCAGCCGCGTTTCGTCGCGGCACTCTTCTGCGCGGTCGGCAGCTATGCCCTGATGAGCTTCGTCATGACCGGCGCGCCGCTCGCCATGGTCGGCTGCGGCCTGTCGGAGGACGATGCGACGCTCGGCATTTCGTGGCATGTCATGGCAATGTTCGGGCCGAGCTTCTTCACCGGATCGCTGATCCATCGCTTCGGTGCTGAACGCATTGTCGCGGTCGGCCTCCTGCTGCTGATCGGCTGTGCGGTCGTCGCGCTGTCCGGCTTGGCGCTATGGCAATTCTGGACGGCGCTGATCCTGCTCGGCCTCGGCTGGAATTTCGGCTTCATCGGCGCCACGGCCATGGTCGCGGCAAGCTACCGGCCTTCCGAAAAGGGCAAGGTGCAGGGGTTCCACGACTTCGTCCTGTTCGGCTCCGTGGCCTGCGCCTCGCTGATGTCGGGCATGGTCTACAATGCCTGGGGCTGGACCATGCTGAACTGGATGATCTTTCCCGTCACCGTGCTATGCTTCGTCGCGCTCGGCGCGCTGAGGATTGCGAGCTTGCGTCTGGCTTGACGCCCAATTTGAATCTATGCGTCCGGCGGCAGAACCTGAAGCACTCGCGCTATGAACATGTGAAACTCAGCCATGTAGTTGCGCAGGAAGTCCTCAGTGGATTCGACCGTCACCTCGCCGTCGTCGGTGATCAGCCCCGGCGTGAACTGTATGTAGGCTTCAGGCGCGTTCATCTGGGGCGAATTGCAGAAACTCAGAACGCTTCGAAGGCTTTGTTGGGCGACGGCGGTCGCGATGGCGCCCGGCGATGTTCCGATGACAGCCGACGGTTTGCGCGCGAACGAATTCTTGCCGTAGGGCCGACTGGCCCAGTCGATTGCGTTCTTCAATCCACCAGGGATCGAGCGGTTGTACTCCGGGGTGACGAACAATACGGCCTGGACGGAGGCGATCGCCTTTTTGAAATCCCGGGCTGCCGGTGGGAAGTCGGCGTCATAGTCGTAGCTGTACAGTGGCAGATCCTTGAAGGCGATTTCGGTCATGTCGAGTTCGGGAGGGGCAAGTTGAACGAGCGCCTTCGCGAGCTTGCGGTTGATGGATTCCCGGGCAAGACTGCCGATGAGGTAACCGACTTTGTGTATGGCCATGACACGCTCTCCGTGTTTGCCACCCGCACCCTCACCGCATTATCCGCCAGATGGCAGCAGATCGCCAGCGTCGCGTCGCAATTGGCCTTCCGAACAAAAATATTGCGTCTGTACCACTTGTTATGAAACCGTGTGCCCCGACGAGACGTTGGAGCCGTGCTCATATGCGGCACCGAATTCCGGTTCACAGCAAGGGATTTTCACAATGTTTTCAATCAAGCTTCTGGCTGGCGCGGCGCTCGCGCTCGGTATTGCGATAGCATCGGCGAATGCTCAGGTGGTCGTCTCCTCGAAGATCGACAC
The DNA here is from genome assembly GCF_006442495.1 of Mesorhizobium sp. B2-1-3. NCBI lineage: Bacteria > Pseudomonadati > Pseudomonadota > Alphaproteobacteria > Hyphomicrobiales > Phyllobacteriaceae > Mesorhizobium > Mesorhizobium sp. B2-1-3. The sequence continues at coordinate 92,605 of NZ_VFWL01000010.1, read as the reverse complement.
CGAGGGCGGCGTGCTCGGCAACATCATCCAGCTCGTCCTCAACGCCAACAACATCAAGACCACTGACCGCATCCAGCTCGGCGGCACGCCGGTGGTGCGCAAGGCGATCACCGCCGGCGAGATCGACATCTATCCCGAATACACCGGCAATGCCGCCTTCTTCTTCGAGAAGGCCGACGACCCGGTCTGGAAGGACGCCGCCAAGGCCTATGAGACGGCCAAGAAGCTCGATTACGACGCCAACAAGATCGTCTGGCTGTCGCCGTCGCCGGCCAACAACACCTGGGCGATCGCACTGCGCAAGGAGGTGGCCGAAACCAATAAGCTCGCCACCCTGTCCGACTTCGGCAAATATGTCGCCGGCGGCGGCAAGGTGGTGCTCGCGGCCTCGGCCGAGTTCGTCAATTCAGCCGCGGCCCTGCCGGCGTTCCAGACCACCTACGGCTTCACGTTGAAGCCTGACCAGTTGATCACGCTCTCCGGCGGCGACACGGCCGCGACCATCGCGGCGGCAGCCAACCAGACCAATGGCGCCAACGCCGCCATGGTCTACGGCACTGACGGCGGCATCGCGCCCTCCGGGCTGGTCGTGCTCGACGACGACAAGGGCGTGCAGCCGGTCTACCAGCCGGCGCCGATCATCCGCGAGGCGGTGCTGAAGGAGCATCCCGAGATCGAGACGTTGTTGAAGCCGGTCTTCGCCAAGCTCGACCTCATCACGCTGCAGGAACTCAACGGCCGCGTCCAGGTCGGCGGAGAGCCGGTCAAGGGTGTGGCGGAAGACTTTTTGAAGAAGAATGGGTTCTTGAAGTAGTCAGCGCTTAGCTGACCGTGATGCTGGTGCGAGGCGCCCCCCTCTGGAAGCTGCCGATCTCCCCCCTTGCGGGGGAGATGTCCGGCAGGACAGAGGGGGGTGCTGTCCCGCCGACCTCTCAACTCGTCACAGCTGCGCGCTCGGACAGGACCGTTTTCGAACAAGCCGACGCTCGAAAGTTGGCGATCCTTCACACCCCCCTCTGGCCTGCCGGCCATCTCCCCCGCAAGGGGGGAGATCGGAAATCGCGTCGGCTTTCGCCAGTCGCCAGCCAACTGTGTACCTCGTGGCAGATTTCCCCCTTTGAGGGGCAGCCATGACCCTCCGCTTCGACAAGCTCGGCGTGGTCATCGCTGCGATCGCTGCCTATGCGGCTTTCGTAGCACCCTTCGCCACGTTCCGCGCCAATCGCATCGTGCCCGGCCAGGCGCGCTCGATCGTAGAGGCACTTCCGGCAATGGCCGGCCCGCTGCTTTTGGCCATCGTTGTCGCAGCCGCGCTTGTCGCGCTGCTGAAAACGCCGCTCGTCCTGCGCCTTGCCGCCAGCGTGATCACGCTGGCGGCTCTCGCGCTGTTGATCGGCGTCACCGGGACATTCCTGACCCCGGCAGGCAATACCTTCGCGCGCGTTTCGCCGGCCTCCGGGTTTTGGCTGCTGATCTTTGCCTTTACCCTCCTGCTGGCCGACGTGCTGACGAGAATGAACCTGTCTCCCTGGTCACGTGTCGGCGTGCTTGTCGTTGCCGCGCTCGCCATCGGGCTGCTGCTCATATCGGGATCCTGGGACAGCCTTTCGATCCTCAAGGAATATTTCAACCGTGCCGACAGTTTCTGGGCCGAGGGCGCCAAACATGTCACGCTGGCGCTTGGTTCGCTGGCGGCGGCGGTGATACTGGGCCTGCCGCTTGGCATCCTGTGTCATCGCGTCGAGCGCCTGCGCGCCGGCGTGCTCAACGTGCTCAACATCGTCCAGACCATTCCCTCGATCGCGCTGTTCGGCCTGCTGATCGCACCGCTCGGCTGGGTGGCGGCGCATGTGCCGGGAGCGGCCGCGCTCGGTATCCGCGGCATCGGAACGGCACCTGCGTTCGTGGCGCTGTTCCTCTATTCGCTGCTGCCGGTCGTCGCCAATACCGTGGTCGGCCTTGCCGGTGTGCCGCGTGCCGCCAATGACGCGGCGCGCGGCATGGGCATGACCGATCGCCAACGCCTGTTCGGCGTCGAGTTTCCGCTGGCCTTCCCGGTGATCCTCACCGGCATCCGCATCGTGCTTGTGCAGAACATCGGCCTCGCCACCATCGCTGCCCTGATCGGCGGCGGCGGCTTCGGCGTGTTCGTGTTCCAGGGCGTCGGCCAGACCGCGATGGACTTGGTGCTGCTTGGCGCCGTGCCGACGGTCGCGCTCGCCTTCGCTGCTGCCATCATTCTCGACGCGGTGATCGAAATGACCTCAACCAAGCGCAGGGCGGACCCCGCATGATCGAGATCGAAGGCATTACCAAGCGCTACGATGCGACCACGGTGGTCGATGAAGTCTCGATGATCATCGAGCCCCGCACCCTTTGCGTCATCGTCGGCACCTCGGGCTCCGGCAAGACGACGCTGCTTCGCATGATCAACCGGCTGGTCGAGCCGACTTCCGGCGTCATCAAGCTCGACGGCGCCGACAACCGCTCGGTGCCCGGCTACGAGCTGCGGCGCAGCATCGGCTACGCCATCCAGGGCCACGGCCTGTTCCCGCACCGAACGGTGGCGCAGAACATAGCCACCGTGCCGGTGCTGCTTGGCTGGGACAAGGATCGCATCAAGGCCCGTGTCGACGAACTGATGACGCTCTACCAGCTCGACCCGCAGGCCTACGGGCCGCGCTATCCGCACGAGCTCTCCGGCGGCCAGCAACAGCGCGTCGGCGTCGCCCGCGCGCTCGCGGCCGAACCCAACGTGCTGTTGATGGACGAGCCGTTCGGCGCGCTTGACCCCATAATCCGCACCAAGGCGCAGGAAGACCTTCTTGCGATCCAGAGGCGCTTCGGCACCACCATCATCCTCGTCACCCACGACATGGAAGAGGCCGTGCATATGGGCGACAAGATCGCCGTCATGGATGCCGGCAAGTTGGTACAATATGCCAGGCCGGCGGAGATACTGGCGAGGCCGGCCAGCGGCTTCGTCGAGACCCTGGTCGGCGCCAGCGAAAAACCGTTTCGGCTGCTGTCGCTCGGCCGCGTGCGCGACGCAGTCGAAAAGGGCGCGGCGGAAGGTGAGGCGATTCCTGGCGACGCCAGCCAGCGCGACGCGCTGGCCGAACTTCTCTGGTCCGGCCGCCCGGCGCTGCCGGTCAAGGATGCCGACGGCAAGCCGCTCGGTCGCGTTACCGTCGACGGCTTGGTGAAGCGTGCGGCGAGGCCGGCATGAAAGCCTGGCTGCCGTTGCTGCTCAGGCTTGCGCTGGTGGTGCTGCTGGTCGCTTTCGTCACCAGTCCCGGCTGGTTCGAGCCGCTGCTCAAGCCGCTGACCGAGAACGGCGCGCCGGTGATCTACAATCAGGGTAGCCTGCTGACGCTGATGCTGCTGCACCTGCGCACCGTGCTGATCGCCACGCTCGCCGCCACCATCGTGGCGGTCGCGCTCGCCATCCTGGTCACCAGGCCTGCCGGCGCCGAATTCCTGCCGCTGTCACGCAGCCTGGTCAATATCGGCCAGACTTTCCCGCCGGTGGCGGTGCTGGCGCTTGCCGTGCCGGCGGTCGGGTTCGGCGAGAAGCCGACGCTGATCGCATTGTTCCTCTATGGTCTGCTGCCGATCTTCGAGAACGCGCTGACCGGCCTGACGACGTTGCCCGGCAATGTCATGGAAGCGGCGCGCGGTGCCGGCATGACCGGTTGGCAAAGGCTGCTGAAGGTCGAATTGCCGCTCAGCGCGCCGGTCATCCTCGGCGGCATAAGGCTGTCGGTGGTTATCAGCCTGGCCACCGCCACCATTGGCTCGACGGTTGCAGCGAAGACATTGGGCGAGGTGATCATTGCCGGGCTCTTGTCCAACAATCTCGCTTTCATCTTGCAGGGCGGCCTGATCGTCGCCGCTTTGGCCGTGCTGATCTATGACGGATTGTCGGCGGTCGAACGCTATGCCGCGCGGCGCATGGGGCGTCAGGCCGAGTAGGCTTCTGTCCCGGTGCTCCGATCTTTCAACGTCCACTTGAACGGGCAGGGTGGTCGAGCGTCAGTTCGAGTTCGATGCCTTGCTCTTTGCAGATCCAGCGGCGGCAGATGACGGCAAAGTCGTGTTGTGTGCCGGCTTTCACGAGCGAGACAAGATCACCCACGGCGCAATCGCTGCCGAGCTGGAGCGCCTCGATGGGTTCGGCGATGACTTGCTTGCCGGCATAATGTCTTGCGCTGGCCGTGAGCGTAATCAACACCCGCCTGCCAGTTGCGCGATCTTCGGGACTCGGCGATTGATTGGGCCGATGCCCCGATCCTTCAGCAGGAGTTCTTGCCATGACCTTGCGCTTCTCCAAGATCGTCATGTGTCTCTGTCTGGCGGCTTTCGCCTTTCTTGTCGCTTTCGGCAACGTCACCGATTACGGCTCAAACTTCGCCTTTGTCCAGCACGTGCTGAGCATGGACACGACCTTTCCCGGCAACGCGCTGATGTATCGCTCGATCACCAACCCCTCGCTATGGACGACGGGCTACTGGCTCATCATCGCCGGCGAGGCGCTGACCTGTCTGCTCTACCTGATCGCGGCCTGGAACCTGTGGCAAGCGCGCAATGCCAGCGGAGAGGTTTTCAACGATGCCAAGAAATTCGCCGTTATCGCCGCGACGATGGGATTCCTGATCTGGTATCTTGGATTTATGGTGGTGGGCGGCGAGTGGTTCGCCATGTGGCAATCGAGCATCTGGAACGGCCAGCAGAAGGCATTCATGTTCTACATGACCATGCTGGCGGTGCTGATCTTCGTCATCCAGCCAGACGGTGATCTGCGCCAAACCTGAGTGCTGATCCGTGATTTCAATCGATATAAAGCAGCAGCGGCATGGCGACACCTGCCGCCGTCTGGCTCTTTTGGGCGAAAGCCGGGCAAAAACCGAACAATATCTTGACGTTCGCGGCCCTGTTTCGCATACACCGCTGCGAAGAGGGGGATTCCGCGCACGGGATTCCGTCTTTGTCTCAACGGCCCAGGGAGGGGTTCTTTTGGGCCAGCAATCGAGGAAAACCCGGCATGACCATAATTTCCGCCGTCATCGCCTGCGGCCTGCTTTCTGTCCTTTACGCCATCTGGGCGACACGTTCGGTCCTCGCGTCGGACCAGGGCAATGCACGCATGCAGGAAATCTCCGCCGCCATCCGTGAGGGCGCGCAAGCCTATCTGGCGCGCCAGTACACCACCATCGCCGTCGTCGGCGTGGTCGTGCTGCTGCTCGCCTGGTGGCTGCTGTCCATCACCGCCGCGATCGGCTTCCTGATCGGGGCCGTGCTTTCGGGCGCGGCCGGCTTCATCGGCATGCATGTTTCGGTGCGGGCCAATGTTCGCACGGCACAGGCCGCTTCCAACAGCCTTGCCGCCGGCCTCGACATCGCATTCAAGTCGGGCGCCATCACCGGCATGCTTGTTGCCGGCCTTGCCCTGCTTGGCGTGTCGATCTACTACCTGATCCTCACCCATTTCATGGGGCTTCAGCCCAATGACCGTATCGTCATCGACTCGCTGGTTTCGCTCGGCTTCGGCGCCTCGCTGATCTCGATCTTCGCCCGTCTCGGCGGCGGCATCTTCACCAAGGGTGCCGATGTCGGCGGCGATCTGGTCGGCAAGGTCGAAGCTGGTATTCCCGAGGATGATCCGCGCAACCCCGCCACCATTGCCGACAATGTCGGTGACAATGTCGGCGACTGCGCCGGTATGGCGGCCGACCTGTTCGAGACCTATGCGGTGACAGTCGTCGCCACCATGGTGCTGGGCGCCATCTTCTTTGGCGGCACCGCGGTTCTGAGTGCCGCGATGCTCTATCCGCTCGCTATCTGCGGCGCCTGCATCCTGACCTCGATCGTCGGTACTTTCTTCGTCAAGCTCGGCTCCAACGGTTCGATCATGGGCGCGCTCTACAAGGGGCTGATCGTCACCGGCCTGTTGTCCATCGTGGGCTTGGGCGTCGCCACCTCGGCCACGCTTGGCTGGGGCGAGGTCGGCACTGTCGCCGGCATGGTCATCACCGGCAAGAACCTGTTCATCTGCGGCCTGATCGGCCTCGTGGTGACCGGTCTCATCGTCGTGATCACCGAGTACTACACCGGCACCAACAAGCGTCCGGTCAACTCGATCGCCCAGGCGTCGGTGACCGGGCACGGCACCAACGTCATCCAGGGCCTTGCGGTCTCTCTGGAATCGACGGCACTGCCGGCCATCGTCATCGTCGGCGGCATCATCTCGACCTATCAGCTCGCCGGCCTCTACGGCACGGCGATCGCCGTCACCACCATGCTCGGCCTTGCCGGCATGATCGTCGCGCTCGATGCCTTTGGCCCGGTCACCGACAATGCCGGCGGCATCGCCGAAATGGCCGGCCTGCCCAAGGAAGTGCGCCACTCCACCGACGCGCTCGACGCGGTCGGCAACACCACCAAGGCGGTGACCAAGGGCTATGCCATCGGTTCGGCGGGCCTCGGCGCACTGGTGCTGTTCGCGGCCTATTCGAACGACCTGAAATTCTTTGCCGCCAATGGCGACAAATATCCCTACTTCCAGGGCATGGGCGAGGTCTCCTTCGATCTTTCCAACCCCTACGTCGTCGCCGGCCTGATCTTCGGCGGCTTGATCCCGTATCTGTTCGGTGGCATCGCCATGACGGCCGTCGGCCGCGCGGCGGGCGCCATCGTCGAGGAGGTGCGCAAGCAGTTCCGTGACGACCCGGGCATCATGGCCGGCACGTCCAAGCCGAACTATGCGCGCGCGGTAGATCTTCTGACCAAGGCGGCGATCCGGGAAATGATCATCCCGTCGCTGCTGCCGGTGTTGGCGCCGCTCGTCGTCTATTTCGGCGTGCTGCTGATCTCGGGCTCGAAAGCGTCGGCCTTTGCGGCTCTCGGCGCCTCTCTGCTCGGCGTCATCGTCAACGGCTTGTTCGTCGCCATCTCGATGACTTCGGGCGGCGGCGCCTGGGACAACGCCAAGAAGTCGTTCGAGGACGGATTCACCGACAAGGACGGCATCAAGCACCTGAAGGGTTCCGAGGCGCACAAGGCCTCGGTGACCGGCGATACGGTCGGCGATCCCTACAAGGACACGGCCGGCCCGGCGGTCAACCCGGCGATCAAGATCACCAATATCGTGGCGCTCCTGCTGCTGGCGGTGCTGGCGCACGGCTGAGCGGCAAAGCTCGACATTGAAAACACCCGCGGGGAGCAATCCCCGCGGGTTTTTATTTGACGGCGGTTTTGGAAGGCGGAAAACGAATTTCAACGGCTGCGTCCGCGTCCTGCCGTCGCTGTCTGCCCATCGCCGACGAGCCGGCCTCTCCCGCCCCATGATAACAAAAACCCGTGGGATCGCTCCCACGGGTTTTTGGTCGCCTGAGATGGTGCTGCCATCCCCAAGGGGAAGGCGGGTCTGAGATCAGGGAGTGCCGCCGCCGGGAATGCCGGGCGCCAGCTTGCTGGCGCCGTTGATGATCTGGCTGAGGAAGTTCTGGTCCTTGCCGCCAGTCGGCGTGGTGCGCGAGATGAAGTCGAAGATCTTGCCGTCCTTCAGGCCGTAATTGGCGATCTGGGTGACCCGCCCATCGGCCCCGAAATAAACCGCCAGCACATGCTGATCGATCAGCCGGGGCTTGTCGAAGGCGACATAGCGCTTGCGAGTCTGCGAGATGTAGTAAAAGGCTTCATTGTCGAAGGTCGCCGTCGTCGAGGGCGTGCCGAGCGCGAGCAGCACCTGCTCGCGGCTTGAGCCGACCGGCACCGAATCGATCGCCTGCTGATCGATGACATACCCCTGCGTCAGCGTTTCGCTGGGGTTCAGATCACCGATCATCTTGGAACTGTTGCAGGCCGAAAGCGCCGCAATGATGGCCAGCAGCGAGATCGCGCCAGCGGGCCTGGAAGAGAAGGTCGACTTGAAATTCAGCGCGCGCAACAACAATTCTCCATTATATCGCCGCAACTTGCGCTGGGCCGCAAAACCGGTAAACCAGCTTGCTTGCCGATGCAACAAGGCCAATTCAACAAACGGTCCCCGGAGACCATCCCCATGTTCCAGCGCCTTTTTGGTCGCGAACGCCACGCCAACCGCGCCATCACCGACGCGCTTTACGCACAAATCGTGGCGGCCGCGCGGCAGACCGTATTTTATTCCCACTGGAATGTGCCGGACACGCCGCTTGGGCGTTTCGAGATGCTGTCGCTGCACATGTTCCTGGTCCAGCACCGGCTGCGTGGGGAAGACGGCGTGGCGCAGGAGATCGCGCAGGTGCTGATCGACGAGTTTTTCCTCGACGTCGACCATTCGCTGCGGGAACTCGGCATTGGCGATGTCGGAGTGCCCAAGCGCATGAAAAAGCTGGCGAAGATGTTTTATGGCCGCACCGCCGCCTATGACGACGCATTGGAGCGCAATGATCATGATGGGCTCACCGCCGCCCTTGCACGCAATGTCCGGCCCGACGCCGCGGCCTGGGCGGAAGCGTCACGACTGTCCGACTATGTCGCCGATGCCCGCAACCGGCTGGCCACGCAGCCGTGCCGGGCGATCGTCTCCGGCACGGTGACCTTTCCGCTCGCCCAGGAGGCAGATCGATGAAGCACGCCGATCCGCAAAGTCCGGTATCGTTTTTTGCCAACGTCGCCCGCCTGCCGCAGAAGGGCTTGCCGGTGGTCATCGAGGCCGACGCCACCCAGCGCGCGACACTCGCCGAAGAGCACAGCTTGCTCTCGGTCGAAGCCTACCGTGCCGAATTCCTGGTGACGCCGTGGAAACGCAATGGCGTGAAGGTCAGCGGCCGGGTCGAGGCCGACATCACCCAGGCCTGTATCGTCACGCTCGATCCGGTCGGGGCGCATATCGACGAATCATTCGAGGCTCTGTTCCTGCCCGAGGATTCCAAGCTTGGACGACAGGGATTCGAAGGCGGCGGCGAGATCCTGCTCGACGCGGATGGACCTGACAGTCCCGAAACATTTTCAGGCGACACGATCGATGTCGGGGCACTCGCCGAGCAGTTCTTCGGACTGGCCATCGATCCTTATCCGCGCAAGCCGGGTGCGTCGCTTGATGCCGGCCGCGAGGCCGACCCGGTGGAGAATGAATTTCAGCAGAAACTGCGGTCGCTGTTGGGAAAATCCTGAAAACCTCACCCGCGACGGAAAAGTCGGTTGTGCGAATGTCCAAAACCGCTATTTTCGCCGAACCTTCGCGATCACTAAAACGATCCGCCGCCTAAGCAAAACCGTGAGATGAATACCGCGTGATCAGGATTTCCATCGATGCCATGGGCGGCGATCACGGACCAGCCGTGGTCATTCCGGCGCTCATGACGGTCGCGACCCGCCGTCCCGACGTCCGCTTCGTCATCTACGGGCGGGAGGAGGCCGTACGACCCGAACTGGCCAAATTTCCCAAGCTGGCCGGTGTGAGCGAATTCTTCCACTGCGAGGTGGCCGTCAGGATGGACGACAAGCCGAGCCAGGCACTGCGCCATGGCCGCTGGAAATCGTCGATGTGGAAGGCTGTCGAGGCGGTCAAGTCGGGTACGGCGGACGCCTGCGTCTCGGCCGGCAACACCGGCGCGCTGATGGCGATGTCGAAATTCTGCCTGCGCACCATGGCCACCATCGACCGCCCGGCGATCGCGGCACTTTGGCCGACGCTGCGCGGCGAAAGCGTGGTCCTCGACGTCGGCGCCACCATTGGCGCGGATGCGCACCAGCTCATTGATTTTGCCATCCTTGGAACCGGCATGGCCCGATCGGTCTTCGGCGTCTCGCGGCCCAGTGTCGGCCTGCTCAATGTCGGCGTCGAGGAGATCAAGGGCCAGGAAGAGGTCAAGGAGGCTGGGCGCATGCTGCGTGAAGCCAATATGGCCTCGATGAACTATCACGGTTTCGTCGAGGGCGACGATATCGGCAAGGGCGTGGTCGACGTCGTCGTCACCGAAGGCTTCGCCGGCAACATCGCCCTGAAGACGGCGGAAGGCACGGTGCGCCAGATTGGCGGCTACCTGCGGGCGGCGATGAGCCGTACGCTGATGGCCAGGATCGGCTATATCTTCGCCAAGGGCGCGTTCGATCGCCTGCGCGAAAAGATGGATGTCGGCCGCTCCAATGGCGGCGTTTTCCTGGGGCTGAACGGCATTGTGGTGAAAAGCCACGGCGGCGCCGATTCGGATGGTTTCGCCGCCGCCATCGAACTCGGCTACGATATGGTGCGCAACAATCTGCTCGACCGCATCGAGGCCGACCTGGACTTGTTCCATGCGCGCAATCCGCATGCCCAGACATCTAGGAAATCCGACGTCGTCAGCGACGCAAAGGAATAGGAAAGAACTTTGATCAGATCAGTCGTGCGCGGCATGGGCGCCGCGCTGCCCCGCCGCATCATGAAGAATGCCGACTTTGAAGGCATGGTCGAAACCTCGGACGAGTGGATCGCCCAGCGCACCGGCATCCGCCAGCGCCATATCGCGGCCGACGACGAGACCACCGCTTCGCTGGGTGAGGCGGCGGCGCGCGCAGCGCTCGCCGATGCCGGCCTGACACCCGGAGACATCGACCTGATCGTGCTGGCGACCTCGACACCCAACAATACTTTTCCGGCCACGGCCGTCGAAATCCAGAACCGGCTCGGCATGCATCACGGCTTTGCCTTCGACCTGCAGGCGGTATGCTCGGGCTTCGTCTATGCGGTAACCACGGCCGACCTCTATATTCGCGGCGGCTTGGCCAAGCGCGTGCTGGTGATCGGCTCGGAGACCTTCTCGCGCATCCTCGACTGGACCGATCGCTCGACCTGCGTACTGTTCGGCGATGGCGCCGGCGCCCTGGTTCTTGAAGCCGGCGAAGGGGGCGGCAGTATTGCCGACCGCGGTGTGCTAGCGATGAGCCTGCGCTCCGACGGCGCGCACAAGGACAAGCTCTTTGTCGACGGCGGGCCTTCGACGACAGGAACGGTCGGCTATCTCAGGATGGAAGGCCGCGAGGTCTTCAAGCATGCGGTGGGCATGATCACCGACGTCATCGAGGCGACGTTTTCGCAGGCCGGCATCACCGCCGACGACCTGGACTGGTTCGTGCCGCATCAGGCCAATAAACGGATCATTGACGCTTCCGCCAGGAAGCTCGGGATAGCTGAGGAAAAGGTGGTGGTGACGGTCAATCTGCACGGTAACACCTCGGCTGCTTCCGTGCCGCTGGCGCTTTCCGTGGCTGTTGCCGATGGCCGCATCAAAAAGGGCGACCTTGTGCTTCTGGAAGCGATGGGCGGCGGCTTCACCTGGGGCGCGGTTCTGCTTCGCTGGTAAGTGCCGAACGGTCCGGTTCGGTCCTTGACCTTGCCGGATCAATTACTTAGGCTCTGCCGCTGTTGTGTCGATTTTATGTTTGAGCTGATGGGACGGTCGCATGGGGGGAAAGACACTTACGCGCGCCGACCTTGCCGAAGCCGTTTACCGCAAGGTAGGTTTGTCGCGCACTGAATCGGCCGAACTCGTCGAGGCGGTGCTGGACGAGATCTGCGAGGCGATCGTCCGTGGCGAGACGGTGAAACTGTCGTCTTTCGCGACGTTCCACGTCCGCTCCAAGAACGAGCGCATCGGGCGCAATCCCAAGACCGGCGAAGAGGTGCCGATCCTGCCGCGCCGGGTGATGACCTTCAAGTCGTCGAACGTGCTGAAGAACCGCATCTTGCGCTCCCACCAGAGCGGCAAGGCAAAGGGCGGCAAGTAGGCTCGCTGCAAATGCACGGTTGAAAACAGGCCTTGCGATGATGCCGGGCTTGAATATTGCCTCACAAACCGCTGAAATGAGACCCGATTCGGCAACATGGCCGGATTGGTGTTCCGCGTGATCGTTACGCGCAGCCGGAATGAGCTCCCCTCCTGTCGAGGGAATCTCGTTCGAACGCCGGTTCCCATGTCCCGGGATCATGCTCCAGTGTGAGGATTTCGCCCATGGACAAGAGCCCTGACGCCTTTCGCACCATCAGCGAGGTCGCCGAAGACCTCGATCTGCCGCAGCACGTGCTGCGCTTCTGGGAAACGCGTTTCAACCAGATCAAGCCGATGAAACGCGGCGGCGGCCGCCGCTACTACCGGCCGCAGGATGTCGAACTGATCAAGGGCATTCGCCATATGCTCTACGACCAGGGCTACACCATCAAGGGCGTGCAGAAGCTGTTGCGCGAAAACGGCAACCATTTCCTGGTTGCCATCGGCAATGGCGATATGGCCGCCGTCGAGGCGATCTCGCAACGAAAGCAGGCCGACCAGGTGCCGTTGACGGCGGCAGCGCAGCCGCGCGGCGGAGATGACGAACTGGTTGGCCAGCCGAGGGTCAAGCCCAGCCGCCGTTTCTTCGGTCTTGGCAAGAGCGACGAGGAAGGCCCGGTCCAGCCGGACGCTTCGAAACTGTCGCGGGACAATCGCGCGCTGTTGCAGGAAGCGTTGTTCGACCTCCTCGAATGCAAGCGCCTCCTCGACCAAGTGCGCTGACGGGCAACCGGCCGGCGCCTGAAGAACGGGAACCCGCCTTTGGGTGATGCGTTACGTTTTCTTGAGCAAGACAAGGCTTGAGCAGACAAGGAAACGCATCATGGCATTATTCTCGACCCTCTCGGACGTCGATCTCGACAGGCGGGTCGCTGCACTCTCCAGGGAATTGGCGGCCCTGAAGAAGGCTGCGTCCAGGCGGGGCGGCGCCTATTACGAAGACGGTCGCGACGCGGCGCTTGACACGTATTCCGACCTTGCGGAACGTCTGCACGATGCGTTGCCGGCGATCCGCGAGCGGGGCAGGGCGATCGAGAAATCCGCCCGCGAGCATCCGGCGACGGCCGCGGCGATCGGCTTTGTGGTGCTTGGTCTGGTCGCCAGTCTGCTGTTCAGCCGGCGCTGACCTTTATTTATTCCTCGGTTCCGCTGGATCGGTGCGCGGGCGATTCATGTTGCCCGAAAGTGCACCCGGTTTAGGACAGCGGCACCTGTGGGTGCCACGAAAAAAGGCCATAGCCCCAGCTTGTCGGTCTGCAGCACGAACAGGGGTTTTTTCGTCAGAGCAGGCGCTCGTTGTAGCGCTGCGAGATCGCGCTGATACGGCGCGTATCCGGAGGAAACCAGGAGAAGACCGGCTTCGAACAAGAAGCCAAAGCCGGTCTTCTCATTGGCAGTCGGTTAAGCTCAGGCCTTCTTGCCCATAACCTTGTGGTGGTGATGATGGTAGTGGTGGCTGCGATGGTGCTTGCGATGATGACGATGATGCTTGTGCATCGGCGCGGCATCAGCGCTGGTCGCGCCGAGGATTGGCATGGTGAATGCAAGTGCAACTGCAAGCCCGAGGGCCGAGAGGAGGGACTTCTTCATGGATATCTTCCTTTTTTCGCAGGCAATCTGAATCAGGCCAACAGCCTGTTCGCCGCGAGCGGGATTACGCTCCCGATTTTTTTCGTCAGTATTTCCCGAATATAGAATTTTGTTTCTGGAATGTGTCTGGCGGCGCAGGCTGTGGGCTCCGCCGACAGGCTGAGCCCACAGCGCCGATGAGCGGGAGAAATTTCGATACGGGGCCGCAGACGCAACCGGCTTACATGGGCGGGACCACGCCATTGTTGCCGACCACGACGCGGTTGGCACTCAGCGTGCCGTCGGCGCCGCGCGTCGCGGTGACCACGACGGGCGCGCCGGGCTTGAGATCGCCCGGCGTGGCCGGCGCGAAGGTGACGACCGGCGTCTTGTCGGGGATTGAGATCTTCTTTGTCTGGCCGTTGTCATAGGTCAGCGTCACCGCGCGGCCATTCACGTCGGTCACGTCGGCGACGGTGCCGTTGGTCATGCGGCTGTTGGGCTTGAGGTCCCAGGCGCGGTCGCCTTCGCCCGTGCCTTTCAAGGCTGCGGGAAACACCACGACCTCGAGCGCGCCGCTGCCGCCATCGGCCTTCGACAGGGATGCTATGCCGAGGAAATCGCCGAGCTTGATGTCCTTTACCGACGCGCCCGCGACGCCCGATATCTTCCATCCGGCAGCGAGCTTGATCTTATCCATGCCACCCTGGCGGTTTTTCACCGTCAGCTGGGATTGGTCGGAACTGGCCACGACGCCGCGCACCCGCACCGTGTCTGCCGCCGGCGCGCTGGTTGCAGCAAGGCCAAGGCTGGAAAGCGTGCCGAGCACGATCATGATTGTCCGCAATTTCATCGCATCGATCCTTTCAGGAAAATGACAGCCGCGCCGGCAACGTCTTGGGTTTCGCGCCGGCGCAATTGAACCAACGAACGGGGTCGTAAAAATCATCGAGGGACGAGGTGATCAGGTGTTCAAAAGAACTTGATCGAGAGCGGTTGCGAGCGGCGTCCGCCAGGCATGGTTCACGATGCTGTGACGGCCAGTTTGTGACTTGGCAAATCACCCGCAAGCGGGCATGTTCTCGCCGTCTCAGGCAACACCATTTTCATCAAACTCTTTCAGCCAACGGAGTTGCCAATGCCATACAGTGCAAAGCGCGAACCCCTCCCGGAACTGGTTGCCAGCGAAGCCGGGCAAGGCCATAGCGCCCTCAGAACGATTCGGGAAACCAAGGGATACAGTGTCGAGGAGCTTTCCCTGACAACCGGTCTGTCGGTCGACGAAATCGAGGATATCGAGAACGGCAGGACGGCCGATCCGTCGCAACTGCGCCGTATTGCGTCGGCGCTTCGGCTTCCTCAGGAGGCGCTGCTCGGCACGGCCGTGCAGGCGCGGGCCGCGCAAGACCGCCCCGCGCTGTAGCGCCAGTGCCATGCATGTTCGAAAACCCGCCGGGGACCTTGGCGGGTTTTCTGTTTGCCGTGACTGAAGGCTTCGGCACGTGTTTATGGACGCGCCGGCCTAGCTTGCTGCTTCGTCATTTCGATCCGCGGGGTTTCGATGAGCTTGGAATCCGTTCGTGCCTTCTTTGCCAGCAAGGCGCCTGACATCGACGTGATCGTGACTGACGCGAGTTCGGCAACCGTAGCATTGGCTGCGCAGGCGCACGGCGTGTTGCCGGCACAGATCGCAAAGACGATCTGCCTTCGCGTCGGCGAACGCACCATGCTGGTCGTGACCAGCGGCACCGCCAGGCTGGACAATCGCAAGTTCAAGGATCGGTTCGGCAGCAAGCCGCGCATGCTGGAGGCCGCTGAGGTTATCGAGGCAACCAGCCATCCGGTCGGCGGTGTCTGCCCGTTCGGCCTGCCGGCGCCGCTGCCGGTCTATTGCGACGTGTCGCTGCGCGGTTTCGAAGAGGTGGTGCCCGCCGCCGGCGCCACCAACGCGGCGGTGCGCATCGCACCGCAACGCATGGCTGATCTCACCGGCGCCGAATGGGTCGATGTGTGCCAGGGGTAGATGGCGATAGATGAGACGGACTTTGGGGGTAAGTCCTTGTTTAAAATGGTCGGAGTGGCCGGATTCGAACCGACGACCCCTTGACCCCCAGTCAAGTGCGCTACCGGGCTGCGCTACACTCCGGACCGCGCAAAGCCATATATATTCGAGGCTTGGCGCGCAAGCGCTAAAACCGCCTCCGGAAGCAGAACCAACCATCGCCGATAAATCGCGTCAAACCTGACCGGAAGTCCCACGGGCGTTCGCGGGTCCCTCCATGGACCATGCCACGAGCAAGGCTTCCTTCAGAGTAAATGCCTCCACCTGTCGGGGCCCTCTTGGCCGGGAATTGCTTTCCAAACGTGGCGTCGCCGTTCGAGGCGGCGAAGATGTCGCCCTGCATTCAGAGATGACGAGCCCGGCGATGGCTCAATCCGGTGGCGGAAACAAATTCCCTCTCGCCAACTCCCGCCTTGGAACAAACCGCCCCCGGTCCGGTTTGGCAACCGTCCGGGGAACTTAGGAGGGACGAAATGACCGGCAAACTCCATATCGGCCTTCCGTGCGCGATCATCGTCGCGGCGGCCAGCATCAGTGCGTTCTCGGATCCGCTGCCTCCTGACATCACCTATCGGCCATTGCCGAGCCAGCCCTTTTCCGCGGTGAAAGCCGATGACGAGGCGCAGAAGCCTGGCGTGATGGAGCGTCAGAAGAAGCTTTTGGAGCAACGTTATGATCTGGCTGACCGTCCGATACCGGGCGTGATGATGACCGACGGCAAGAAGCCGGTCCAGGGTGGCGTCAGGGTCAAGCTGGCGGGTGGCTCGACCTGGGACAGGCTAAGCTCGATGAGCCCCGGCGATATTCGTGACCAGGGTCTTCTGCCGGCTGGCTTCCTGCCGCTACCTCATGTCAAGCAGGCTGCCGGAGGCCAAGTGTTTCCCGAGAAGGAAATCCGCGAGATCGGCCGCCAGGAAGGCCGTGATCTGCGCCGCTTCGACGTCGATTTCGATCTTCCCGATCACCTGACGCCCGAATTCCCGCCACCGATTTTCCTGACCACCCACCCTGAACTCGGCGATGTCTCGCGCGGCGAACTGCTTACCATCCGCAATTACTACGAGATCATGAACGGCATCATCACCCCAGTACAGATGGAGGGTTTGCGGCTTCTGCTGACGCCATTCCCGCAGGAAGAGTTCAATCAGACCGAGGACCGCAAGGTCGCTGGCCAGAGCATGGGTGTCGCCTGCCTTGATTGCCATTCCAATTTCAACACTAACGCCGCCTTCCATCAGACACCCGACATCAGGCCGCAGGCGGCGCGCTTCCGTCTCGACACCACCAGTCTGCGCGGCCTCTTCAACCAGCAGATACATGGATCGAAGCGCTCATTGCGGTCCGTGGAGGATTTCACCGAATTCGAGCAGCGCACCGCGTATTTCAATGGCGATCATGTCAGTGCCACCCGCAAGGGCGTCAACCTGCCTGACCGCCCGAACCAGGTGGCGATGATGGCACAGATGCAAAACATCATCGATTTCCCGCCGGCGCCTAAGCTCGATCCGTTTGGCCGCCTCGATCCGGCACTGGCGTCAGCAGAGGAATTGAAAGGGGAAGCGGTGTTCATGGGCAAGGGCCGCTGCTCCCAATGCCACAATCCGCAGACGTCCTTCATGGACAACAACATGCACGATCTGAAGCTCGATCGTTTCTACAAGCCAGGACAGACCGTCAACGACATGGTCGAGCTTCCCGACGGTCCGATCAAGACGTTCACGCTGCGCGGCATCAAGGACACGCCGCCCTATTTGCATGACGGCCGCCTGATGACGCTCGCCGACACGGTCGAGTTCTTCAATCTGGTGCTGGGCACCAAACTCGACCAATCGGAAAAGGACGCGCTGGTCGCCTATCTGCTCGTGCTCTGAGAAAGCGCGCCGTGATATCCGGCGCGATACGCTTCCCGAGGAGGTTCGCATGCGTCTACTCGCAACTGTCGTGGGGCTTGCGCTTCTGCCTGCCGCCACCGCCTTCGCCCAGTTCGGCAATCCGGCTGGCATGGCGCCGGACACGATGAAGGAATCTCCCGGCAAGCCAATGCCTCACCAAACCAACTATCAGGACCGGCTGTTCGCGCAGCTTACCGCTGCTGGCGGTCTGGCCGAGGTCCGCTTCGGCGAGCTTGCCGGAAAATCCGAAAATGCCGCGGTGAAAGACTTTGCCCGCAGGATGGTTGACGACCACCAGAGGGCGAACGACAGGCTGAAGTCGCTCGCCGAAGCGGCCAAGATGCCGCTTCCGCCTGGGCTGGATGCCGAGCACGAGGAGATGCGTACCAGGCTGGAAAAGCTTACAGGCGTCGAATTCGATCTGGCTTACATCAGCGGCCAGATCGTCGAGCATCAGAAGACTGTGCAACTCCTTGAATGGGAGATCGGCTCCGGCCAGGATCCGGATGTCCAGCATTTCGCCTCGGATATCCTGCCGGCCGTACTGGAGCATCTGCGAATGGCGCGGGACGTCCGCAGCAAGCTGGTGAACCCGGCATTGGCCGATGCCTCGGGCCAGAGCAAGAAGTGACCGTCGCGTCGGCGGCCAATCCGCGCGTTGGCAGCGCCTCTGGCCGAACCTGCCATAGCCCGGGCGGAACAATGCTCTCCACTCGCGGTTTGGGCGAGCAACCCAAGGGAGACCTTCATGACACAATCGCGCGACTGGTTGATACAGTGGCTGAGAGACGCTCACGCCATGGAGGAGCAGGCCGAGACGATGCTCTCCGGGCAACTGTCACGCCTCGAAAGCTATCCGGAACTCGGCGACCGCATCCGTCAGCATCTCGACGAGACGCGGCAGCAGGCCTCGCGCCTCAAAAGCTGTCTTGACCGGATCGGAGAGGGATCCTCCGCGATGAAAGACGCAGGCGGCAAGCTCACCGCCATGGCCCAGTCGATCAGCGGCGTGTTTGCCGGCGACGAGGTGATGAAGGGCTCGCTCGCCAGCTATACTTTCGAGCATATGGAGATTGCCTCCTACACGATGCTCATCGCCGCGGCCAACGCCGAAGGGGAGGCCGAGGTGGCGCGTGTGTCTGAGCAGAATCTGCGCGAAGAGGAGGCGATGGCGGATTGGCTCAAGAGCCATCTCGCCGAGACGACGCAGATGTTCCTGTCTCGCGCCGCGGCCGACAGCGATGCCGCAAAACGATAATCGGGCCTGTCATCGCGTCGAATTTCGCCGGCCATGATCGTGCGACAGCGGCAGCGCGCGCTGCCTGTCGGCGGCGGCGACTATCGAGCCGATAGCGCTCCGCGGTCACGTGAAGCTTTCGGCATCGCCAGCCGTAATTGCCGCTGATGACGGTGTTCCAGCGCGATCGCGCCCCAGACCAATCCGAGCAGCAGGTAGACGTGGCGCCAATGGTCGATATCGATGAAGGTGCCGAGCCCGACATTGCCGATGAAGGCGACATAGGCGCACAGGAGATAAGGCTGCCATGGCCGGTCGCGCAGCAGGATGCGGAATCCGGCACATATCGTCCAGATGACGAGCGTCAGGAACGACACGAAGCCGAGCCAGCCATAGTCCATCAGCATCTTCAGCCAGATATCGTGGGTGTCCTCGCCGAAGATGGTGCCGAACACCAGAGGCCCGATGCCGAACGGATGCTCCATCGCCATCTGGAAGCCGATCGCATAGCGGGCGAAGCGGCCGAGGCGGGCGGTGTCGTAGCTCTGTTCGAGATGGGCACGGTTGGAGAACATCTCCGCCACGCCGGGCAGCTGCAGGATGACGATCATGGCGATCGTCAGCAGCGACAATGCCGCGATGGTCATCACCACTACGCGCAGCCGGAACATGCCGCTGTTGCTCTGCAGGAACAGGCAGCCGGTAAGCAGAACGGCAGAGACGGCAAACATGCCCCACGCGCCGCGCGAGAAGGAAAAGAAGATGCCTGATGTGATGATGAGCAGCGGCACCGCCAGCAGCGGCATGCGCGAGACCGGCCCGGTCAGCAGCAGATAAAGCAGATAGATGCCGGGCAGCACCAGGAACGGCCCGAACACGTTCGGGTCCTGGAAGGCGCCTGCGGCGCGGTCGTATTTGGTGAACATCTCCGCGCCCGGGAAGGCATGGAAATACCCTGCTATGCCGAGCAGCGAAGTCATCACCGCGGATACGACATAGGCAATGAAGATCAGCCGGTAGAGGCTCGGCTGCGTGGCGGTGACCGATGCGAAGAAGACCGCGCTGAAGGCGAGAAACAGCGACACTGCAAGGTAGAGCGGCGTGTTGGCGAGGTCTGACATCTGCGTCATGGCGATCATGCCGCCGATATTCATCGTCACCAGAAGCACCAGCAGCGGCGCGGCCGCGTGCGAAATCCTCAAACCGAAAAGCGCCCAGATGGCGATCAGGCCGGCCATGTAGATCTCGTAAGGAGCCGGCTCGCTGATGACGAAGCCGGAAAGCAGGATGCCGAGCCCGACCGCGCCCGAGGAAATCAGCGCGATCAGCTTCGCATTGACCGCCGCGCGCGGCAGGTCATGGGTGACCGCGCTCAATAGGCGTTTTCCGTGTTGAGCAGCCGAATCGGCGTCAGGAACAGGATCCGCAGGTCGAACAGCATCGACCAGTTCTCGATATAATAGAGGTCGTATTCCGTCCGCATGCGGATCTTCTCGTTGGTGTCCATCTCGCCGCGCCAGCCATTGATCTGCGCCCAGCCGGTAACGCCGGGCTTGACCTTGTGGCGCGCGAAATAGCCGTCGACCACTTCGTTGTAGAGCAGGTTGTGCGACTGCGCGGCAATCGCGTGCGGCCGCGGGCCGACCAGCGACAGCGAACCCAAGAGCGAATTGAAGAACTGCGGCAGCTCGTCGATCGAGGTCTTGCGGATGAAGCGGCCGACGCGGGTAACGCGCGGGTCGTTCTTGGTGACCGTCTGTCTGGCGGTCGGGTCCGACCGGTCGGCATACATCGAGCGGAATTTGTAGACTTCGATCACCTCATTGTTGAAACCATGCCGCTTCTGGCGAAACAGCACCGGTCCCTTGCTGTCGAGCTTGATGGCGATAGCGGTCGCCAGCATCACCGGTGAGAACACGACGATGCCGATCAGGCTGAAAACGATGTCGAAGGCGCGCTTGGCCACCGAATCCCAGTCGTTGATCGGCTTGTCGAAGATGTCGAGCATCGGCACCGAGCCGATGTAGGAATAGGCGCGTGGACGAAACTGCAGCGCGTTCGAATGCGCCGACAGCCGGATGTCGACCGGCAGCACCCACAGTTTCTTCAGCAATTGCAGCACGCGCGATTCGGCGGTCAGCGGCAGCGACACGATCAGCATGTCGATGCGGGCGATGCGGGCGAATTCGATCAGCTCCGAGATTGTGCCGAGCTTGGGATAGCCGGCGACGATAGGCGGCGAGCGTTTGTCGCTGCGATCGTCGAAAATGCCGCAAATGCGGATGTCGTTGTAGGGCTGCCTCTCGACCGAGCGGATCAGGACCTCCGCTGCCTTGCCGCCGCCGACGATGACGGCGCGCCGCTCCATGTGGCCGTCGCGCGCCCAGCGCCGGATCAGCTTCGACATCACCAGCCGCAGGCCGAAGATGAGAATGAAACCGACGGCGAACCAGGTGCCGAACAGCAATCGTGAATAGTTTTCAGATATCTTCATCACGAATGCCGTCAGCGCCATGAGGGCGAACGTGCCGGCCCAGACCAGCAGCAAACGTCCAAAATTGGCGATCGGCCGCATGAGCGAGACGATCTGGTAGCAATCGGTGACGTCGAGCAGCACCACTGCAAGGAACGACGCGG
The DNA here is from genome assembly GCF_006442495.1 of Mesorhizobium sp. B2-1-3. NCBI lineage: Bacteria > Pseudomonadati > Pseudomonadota > Alphaproteobacteria > Hyphomicrobiales > Phyllobacteriaceae > Mesorhizobium > Mesorhizobium sp. B2-1-3. Next base: position 71,416 of record NZ_VFWL01000010.1, on the reverse strand, counting down.
CGGCGATCGTCAGCGGATATTGCCAGGCGAAATAGTTGAAGAAGCCGACAAAGTAGAAATAGACGCCGAGGCCGGAAAGGAACAGCACTGCGAACTCGACCATCCGCAGGACGCCGCTGACCATGATCGGCGACATCGTATCGCGCCGGTATTGCGAGGCGACCTGACGGGCGACATCATTCATGCCGCCCGGCATGCCGCCATCGGTCGGGGTGTCGAGTTTGCGCACAGCCTCTGCCGAAAAGCGGTGCACGGGATCGATCTCGTTCATGGGATTTCCGCAAGCTTCCCCCAGGCAATAGCAAAAGAGAGCTAAGAAACCCTTGAAACAACGCGTGGCTTTGGAAGGGCTTGGGCCGGTGGTTTATTTGGCCAGCGCCGCGAAATACGCTTTCTCGATCTCGGCAGCCATGACATCGGCTCCGAAGCGTGCCTCCAGATCGGCGCGATCGGGCATCAGTTTTCGATAGGCGGCGGGATCGGCCAGCGCTTCGGCGATCTTGTCGGCAAGCTGCAACGGATCAGGTCTGATCAGGGCAGGGGAATCGGCGCCGAAGATCTCCGGTATGCCGCCAACGGCCGTGGCGATCATCGGTTTTCCCGCCGCCAGCGTCTCGAGCACGACATACGGCAAGGCTTCGGCGCGCGAAGGAACGACGACCAGCGCGGCCAGCGCAAAGGCATCCCTGGCCGGCATCGGCGGCAGGAAACGCACATTGCCGTCAAGCCCGAGCCGCCTCACTTGCGCGCGGTACCGAGGCAGGTTGTCGCCGTCGCCCACCATGACCGCGCCCAGCGGGCGTCCGAGCCGTGTCCCGGCAAGGGCCAGCGCGTCGATGAAGATGTCGGGTCCCTTGAGGTCACGCATCATGCCGATGTAGAGCAGGTCCACCATTCCGGGCTTCTCCGGAACGGGGTCGAACTCAGCCGCGCGCAGGCCATTGTAGACCAGCGCGTTCGGAATGGGCGCCTCGCCGACCTTCCTGCGATAGGTGCGTCGCTCATAGTCCGAGACGAACAGCAGACAGTCGGTGAAGTGAGCCATGGATTGCTCGAGCGCGAAGAACAGCTTTCCCGTGAACGTGCTCTCGTCATAGTGGAGAGAACCGCCATGCGGCGAATAAAGGCGGGCTACGCGAGACCTTGATACCCGCAACAGTGAGCCGAACAGACGGGCATAGGCGCCACCCTTGGCGCCGTGCCCGTGCAGCACGTCCGGCCGCAATTCCTTGATGATTCCGTAGGTGCGCCAGGCCGAGGCGAGATCGCCCAGTCCGACATGGCGCTGCATCGGCGTGCGATGGATGCCGAGCGCCAGCATGGCCTTCATCCGCTCGAACAGGCGCTCCTCGTATTCCCCGCCTGTGGTCGAATCGCACACGATGCCGACCGAATGGCCGGCGGCGACCTGAGCTTCCGCGAGGTCCCGCACATGCCGAAAGATCCCGCCGACAGGTGAACGAAAGCAATGGACGATCCTGAGTTTGTCCGCCACGTGTGTTCGTCAGAACAGACGTTCACGCACATAGACAGTATCTCCGGGCAGCAGCGGGTCTGACGTGACAACCCGGCCGGTCATCACCTTGCCGTTGATATCTCGGGTGATGTCGACGCTTTCCTGGTTGGCGCGCGGCGTGAAGCCGCCGGCAATGGCGACGGCTTTCTGAACGGTGAGGCCGGGCACATAGGAATACTGGCCGGCGGCGCCCACTTCGCCCATGACGAAGATAGGCCTGTAGCGGTCGATCTCGACGGAAACGTCAGGATCGCGCAGATAGCCTTGGCGCAATTTGTCGGCGATTTCCTTTTCCATCTGCTGGGCGGTGTGGCCACGGGCCGGCACGGCACCGACCAGCGGGAAGGAGAGATAGCCGGACTGGTCGACACTATAGGTGTTGGTCAGCCCGTCCTGCTCGAACACGGTGACGCGGACGCGGTCGCCGGCGCCCAGGCGATAGGGTTGATCGAGCACCTCGTGGAAGGCGGCCGGCGTCGGCCGGTAGCTGGAGCAGCCGGCAAGCATCGACACGGCAAGCAGCGCGCGAAAAAGGGAAGCAGTGCTTTTCATGACAGGACACATACCTTCGACTGGCCGCTGCGGCGTCGCAGCAAACATCTGAGAGCGCGTCCGTTATCGTCCTGTTAGGGTTAATGGCCGGTAAAGGGTACGACCGATACGGCATCGATCGACAGGAGTTTTACAACTTTGGCGATTTTGCTTGGCGCCTCCCAGTAAGTCCTAGCGGAAGCTTGCTGTGATCTTAACGGCTGAGTTACCATAGTTGTTTACGGTGCACGCGATCCGTATCGGAGTAGGATGCATGTCCGTTCAGTCCACGGCCGCAGACGTTGACGTCGATCTTGGGCAGCTCTTCGCCAGCCTGGCGAGGAACTGGCTGCGAATATTGGTCGTCTCCCTGGTGGTCACCGGGTTGGCGTTTGCGCTCGCTTCGCTGGCAACCAAGCACTACAAGGCCCAGACGCAGGTTCAGATCGATACGCGTGAATCCGTCTACACGCGCCCCGCCGGCAGTAATGACAGCGACAAGCCGATCCTCGATGAGCAAGGCGTCGCCACCCAGGTCCAGATCATTTCGTCCAACGAAATCCTGAAGCGGGTGGCGCAGAAGCTTGATCTGTCGCGATTGCACGAATTCGATGAAACTGTCGATATGTCGCCTCTCAGCCGCCTGCTGATCCTGGTGGGGTTGAAGAACGATCCCCTGGATATCCCGGTCGATGAGCGCGTCCTGAAGAAGATGCGCGAGAAGCTCAACGTCTATGGCGTCGAAAAGACGCGTATCATCGCCATCGAGTTCTCCTCGGAAGATCCCAAGCTCGCGGCTGCTATCCCCGATGCCATTGCCGCCGCCTACATTGCCGGGCAGGGCGCGGCCAAGCTCGAATCCAACACGGCCGCGGCGGACTTCCTGGCTCCCGAGATCGCCGATCTGCAGAAGCAGGTCAGGGATGCCGAGGCCAAGGTCGCCGCCTATCGCGCCCAGTCGGACCTTCTGGTGGGCGGCAACAATTCTGTGCTCGCCACCCAACAACTGGCCGAACTGTCGACCGAATTGTCGCGGGTGCGGGCCAACCGCGCCGCCGCCGAAGGCACCGCCGACAGCGTGCGCAAGGCGCTGCAGAATGGCGGCTCGCTGGATTCGCTGCCCGAGGTACTGTCATCCGATCTGATCCAGCGCTTGCGCGAACGGCAGGTCGAACTGCGCGCCAACATCGCCGACCTGTCGACGACGCTGCTCGACAATCATCCGCGCATCCGCGCGGCAAAATCGCAGCTGGCCGATCTCGACGCGCAGATCCGCAGTGAAGCTCAAAAGGTGATGAAGGGCCTGGCGATGCAGGCCGATGCCGCCAAGTCACGTGAGAGCCAGCTCGTCGCCGACGTCAACACGCTGAAGGCGGCTTCCGCGGAGGCAGGCGAACAGCAGGTCGGTCTCGATGCGCTGCAGCGTGACGCTGCCGCCAAGCGCCAGCAGCTCGAACTTTACCTGACCAACTACCGCGAGGCGGCTTCGCGCCAGGATCGCAATTACGTGCCGGTCGACGCGCGTGTCATCTCGAAGGCCGTAGTGCCTTCCGAGGCCTACTTCCCCAAGATCGGGCCGATCGTCGGTGCTGCTTTTGCCGCCTCGCTTTTGCTCATGTCGGTGTTCACGCTGCTGCGCGAACTCTTTTCCGGCCGCGCCATGCGCCCGGCCAGCGGCGCTCGCTTCGAGCCGATCGACGAGGTGGCGATGCCGGTCGCGGCCAGGGAAACGACGATCATTCCAGAGTCCGGGCCTGAGCACCACGCTGAGAAAGCGGTGGAACCGGAGATGATGGTGGAACCGGATCTGCCCTCGCCGGCGGAATCTGCCATAGAGGTCGAACCCGCCGCCGGCCCACCGGTCGCCGAAACCGTCCCTGTTGCCGAGGCCGTCCCGGTCGCCAAAACCAGGCCGCGTTCGGTGCTGGGCGAGATCGACGTTGAAAAAGCGGCGGAAAAGCTGATCGCAAGCGGCGCCGCGCGCGCCATCTTCGTGTCGCCCGAAGGTGACGAGGCGGCCGCGTCCGCGATCCTGGTGGCGCGTGAGGCCTCCGACGCCGGCCTGCGCGTGCTGCTGCTCGACCTCACGGCTTCCGGCGCCGCCTCGCGACCGATGCTCGACAGCGGACTGTTCCCGGGCATCACCAATCTGCTCGCGTCGCAGGCGCAGTTCAGCGAAGTCATCCACCCCGACCTCTATTCCGACTGCCATGTCATTCCTGTCGGCACCGCCGATCCGGTTCGCGCCATGCGCGCCGCCGACCGGCTGCCGATCATCATGCAATCGCTGACCACCGCCTATGACCTGGTGGTGGTCGAATGCGGTCCCGCCGACGCCCAAGGCATCAGCCGTCTGGGTGGGGATGCGACCGAGGTGTTCCTCTCCATGCTGGAGCCGGATGATGAGGTGACGCAGGCCGCCGTCAAGCTGATCGAGAATGGCTGTCCGGAGTTGACGCTGGTGACCCCGCTCGGCCACGAACCGCCGGGCACCCCGGTGCCGGGAAGGCGCTCGGCGGCTTGAGTCCGATGAGCGGCGCTTGTGGTCATCACGTTGGAAGGTGGGCGGGTTAGCTACCGTCCTCGGCGGGCGCCGGCGCCTGGCCAGCGGCCTTGCGACGCAGCAGCTTGGTCAGCTTCCAGATCGTCGGACTGTTCTTGACGACGGCTTTCAGCCTGGCGCTTTGCCGCAGCCCCAGCGCCAGTGCGCGGCCTTTCGACGTCAGCGGAACCAGCACCTCGAAGTGCTGCGTTTCGATATCGCACCATAAACGCTTGTACGGCTCGTCGCCGACCGAGAAATCATAGACGTCGAAACCCGCCTCGCAGGCTTCCTGGATATTGTCGAAGAACAGGAAGTCGCCGGGGCTGGTGTGGGCGAGGTCATCCTCGGCGATCGCGCCGAACTCGCAGATCAGCCGTTTGCCCGAGCGGCTCGATCCGGTCACGGCGCGAAGCTTGCCGGCGACCTCGAGCCCGTGCAGCACGAAGGAGGGCTTATCCTCGGCAAGCGCCTCGGTGAACAGAGCACGGAAGAACGCGCGCACTTGATTGTCGCCGAAGACGTTGGCGATGCCCATCCTGCGGAAGCGGGATTCCTTCATCTCGAAAAAGCCGTCGAGCAGCCGGCCGACCTCGTCCACGGTCCGCGCCTCGATGCGCCGATGGCTGCCGATGGCCTCGAACTTGCGCGTCTGCGAGCGGTGCTTCTTGCGTTTGCGCTTTCCGTTTGCGCGAGAGAGCAGTGCATCGAAACCGCCGACCAGGTCGACGGCGAGCGACAGGTTCGGGCTGTCGAAATAATCGAACGAGGCGAGTGGGTTGGCTACGCCATCGAGGTCGGGCAGCAGGCGTTCGAAGGCGACGAGATCGATGTCGGGGCGAGCCTCGGCTATGGCCGCCAGGGTCGAACGAATAGCCGCACTGTCCGCCCTGGCAAGCCATTGCGGGTCGGCGGCGACGAAATTGCCATTGGCGTGGCGGCCGCCCATGAAGCGGGCAACACGGAATGGCCCATGGCCGACGACCTCCAGCGCCAGTGCGAAAACCGGTCTGCCTTCGCAATTCAGCATCGCCACGACCGGGTCCGGCTCGACCTGCGCGGCCCAGTTGCGGATCCAAGCCGCGCTCTGCGCCGGCGCGAACACGGCGGAGCGGCAGAACGCGGCATAGGCCGCGAGCCCATCGGCGGAAGCGGTGGAAACCGACAGCCCAGCCGGCTCTATTGGCGGCACACTGGGCGGGGCTTCGATTGCCGCCAGGCGATTGCCGTCAAATGACGCGGCCGCGTCAACCATACCTCAATCCTTAGGGCGTATTGCTGCCGATTTGGGGGCGCTCAGGCGTATCCGTGCTTGGTTCAGCCTAGGCGCAAAAGGTGAAGGAATGATCGACGGCGGGGAGGCAATCCGAAAGCTGGCGCTCAACGTCGCCCGCTATACCGGCCTCGCACCGCTGGCCAAACCGCTGGTCGGCGGTATTGGCGCCATCCTCATGCTGCACCGCGTTACGGCAAAGCCCGAAAAGCCCGACAGCGTCAACCGTCATCTCAACATTGCGCCCGACTTCCTCGACGCCATGATCGCCGGCCTGAAGGCGGATGGCTACGCCTTCGTCTCGATGGACGAGGCGGTGGAGCGTATCGCGGCGCGCGGCAAGGGCGGCCAGTTCGCCGCCATCACCGCCGACGACGCCTATCGCGACAACATGACCGAAGCCTTGCCGGTGCTGGAAAAGCACGGCGCGCCGATCACCATCTATGTGGCTCCGGGGCTGATCAACGGCACTGCGGATCTGTGGTGGGACGTGGTCGAGGATCTCGTCAACGCGGGCGATCGCCTGACCCTGACGACGTCCGACGGGCAAACGACGATCGACTGCACCAGCCCGGCCAAAAAGCTCCAGGCCATCGCACGGCTGCACACCTATCTCACCACCGAGGTTCGCGAGGAGGACCTGCGCGCCGTGCTGCGCGAACTGGCGCATGCGAAAGGCGTCGACGCCGGCCGGCCGCGCGTAGACACGCTGATGACCTGGTCGGAGATCCGCGCGATCGCAGCGCATCCGCTGGTAACGATCGGTGCTCATACGATCAACCACAGCAATCTGAAGCGGCTTTCAGAAGCCGACGCGCGGCACGAAATCGTCGGGGTGAAGTCCATCCTGCGAGCCGAGCTGGGCGAGGAGCCGCGCCATTTCGCCTATCCCTACGGCTATGCCAGCGCCGTCGGCTGCCGCGAAGTGGGCTTTGTCCGCGATGCCGGCTACACCTCGGCCGTGACCACCCGTCATGGCGTGCTGCGCGCCGAACACGCCGGCTTCCTGCACGCATTGCCGCGCATCTCGGTCAACGGCCGTTATCAGAACCTCGCCCACATCCGCACCATGCTGTCTGGCGTGACGACGCCGCTCGCCAATGCCGGAAAGATGGTGGTCACCATCTGAGGCCGACCGGCAACGGTCAGCGCTTGGGCCGAGGCTCCAGCATCAGCCATTTGATGATGCCCATGGCCGGCAGCACCCAGAGCAGGCCGCTTAGCAGGAAGAACAGGAAATGCGTCCACGGGCCCGCCTCGGACAGCCGGGCGACCGCGAAGATCGATGCGACCAGCGCGTAGATGACGACAAGCGCCACCAGCAGGAACATTCCGATCAGCTTTTTCAGGCGCACGGGCATGGTTGGCCTCCTGGAGCCGGGGTAAAGTGCGGCCCAGCTCAATGTGTCGGCTTGGCCATAGGCCTTGACGCGAAGCTGTGCAACCCGACAGACGCGGCGCGACGGCGTGCCGCGCCGCCCGGTCTTGCATGCGGGAATGCGATGGTCCACCAATCCGCGACTTCAACCTGCCGGGATAAATCCATGGCCGCCATTACTGCCGCGCCTTACGAGGCGCGTGACCGCGATCTGCACAACCGCGCGCTGGTGCGCGGCTGGCTCTACGTGGTGCTTCTGGTGCTGTTCGCGCTGGTGCTGGTCGGCGGCGCCACAAGGCTCACCGAGTCCGGCCTGTCGATCACCGAGTGGCAGCCGATCCACGGCGTCATCCCGCCGCTCAACGACGCCGAATGGCAAGAGGAATTCCAGCGTTATCAGCAGATCCCGCAATATGCCGAGCTCAACAAGGGCATGAGCATCGAGGCATTCAAGTCGATCTTCTGGTGGGAGTGGGCGCATCGGCTCCTGGCGCGCAGCGTCGGCCTGGTCTTTGCCTTGCCGCTGCTGTTCTTCTGGGCGGCGCGCCGCATCGAGCGCGGACTGGGGCCGAAGCTGGTCGGCATCCTGCTTCTCGGCGGTCTGCAAGGCGCCATCGGCTGGTGGATGGTTGCCTCGGGTCTGGTCGACCGCGTCTCGGTCAGCCAGTACCGGCTCGCCACCCATCTGACGCTTGCCGCCCTGATCTTCACGGCGACCATGGTCGTCGCGCGCGGCCTGGCGCCGCATTCGGAACCTGCGGCCGATCGTTCGACCCAGAAACTGGCTGGTTTCATAGTGCTTCTGGCGCTGATCCAGATCTATCTCGGCGGTCTGGTCGCCGGGCTCCACGCTGGCCTGAGCTACAACACCTGGCCGCTGATGGACGGCAAGATCATTCCCGGCGATCTGCTGATCCTGGAGCCGGCATGGCGCAATTTCTTCGAAAGCCCCAAGACGGTGCAGTTCGTGCACCGGATCGGCGCCTACACGGTGTTCGTCGTCGCCCTGTGGCACATGATCGCCACGCGTCGCCGTCTGCCCGGTTCAACGCATGCTCGTCGCGCGACGCTGTTGTTTGCCCTGGTGCTGGTGCAGGCCTCCGTCGGCATCGGCACGCTGTTGATGCATGTGCCGCTGCACATGGCGCTGACCCACCAGGGATTCGCGTTGATCGTGCTGGGGTTCGCCGCCGCGCATTGGCGCGGCACCAAGGGCGCATATCCCTTGCCCCACGAGATCGCCCTCGGACGCTGAGTCTCTCCGGTCACATCCAGAACGTTCGACTGCGCCATCGTCTTGTCGCCGTCGAATTCCGCCTGACGCAAGGCGGCACGGATCAGAAGCCGAGCCGTACCGTTCGGATCGCTGCTGCGACCGACAGTTCGCGGTTCTCCTCGATCGCGTTGTCGTCCTCATGGTGCCAGGAAGCCGACAGGCAGCCATAGGCGATGGCGTGATCCAGTATTGCCGCCGGCGTCTGGCTCAGCGTTCGCGCAAAAACTTCAGCCATCCCGGCAATCCGTGGGGGATCGAGACAAAGGTCGTCGCGATCAAGAGGATTGTAGAACATGTTCGCGGCATCGAATCCCGGGTCGCCGAGAACGCCCTTCGGATCTATCGCCAGCCAGCCGCGTGCTCCGTGCATGATGTTGTCGTGATGGAGGTCGCCATGCAGCGGCCTGATATCATGCGGACCACCCAGCAGCCGGTCGGCGATTTCCGCCGCTTCGACATAAAGGCTGTTCCGGCCAACGACACGGTCGGCCTCCGCTTTCTTGAACAGGCTGGAAAATCGTTCCCGAAGCGGCTGCAGGTCGGGCGGAGCGGGGTGATCCGATGGCGAAAACAGCTTTGCCATCACCTCCGCCGCGATTTCCGTGGCGGCCAAATCTCCCTGCTCGGCAAGAACATGCGACAGCATGGTCTCCCCGGCATATTCGAGCAACATGGAATGCCCGTCGCGGCCCAGCAGCCGCACGGCGCCTTCGCCGCGCCGCCAGGCAAGGAAATGCTCGCCGCGCAACTCGTCTGCGACGTCATCGAATGGCTTCAGCGCCTTGACGATCGCCGGCGAGCCGTCCTCGCGCCGCACCTTCCAGATGCGGCTCGAAAAGGTCTCGGCGATGAGCTCGGGCGCGCTGATCTTCCAACGGTCCGGAAATGCCGGTGCCGCCATCAGAGGCCGAGCATCAGGTCCATGTTCTGTACGGCAGCCCCCGATGCCCCTTTGCCGAGATTGTCGTAAACGGCGAGCAGCAGGGCCTGCGCGCGCTTGTCATTGGCAAAGACGTAGAGCTTCATGCGGTTGGTGCCATTGTAGATTTCCGGATCGATCTCCGGAATGCGCTCCAGATGCGCATAGGGCGCCACTTCGACCACGCCGCCCTTGATGGCGGCGAAATGGTCGGCGATGGCTGCATGGAGTTCCGCACCGGTCGGCACATGGTCGAGGCCACCGAGCTGCAGCGGCACCACCGTGATCATGCCTTGCGCGAAATTGCCCACCGCTGGCTGCATGATCGGATCGTGCGACAGTTTCGCATAGGCCCTGAGCTCCGGCACGTGCTTGTGCTGGAGGGTGAGCCCGTAGGGTAGAAATTCAGAGGCGTCCTCGCCCTTGGCGACATAGTCCTCGATCATCGGGCGGCCGCCGCCCGAATAACCGGAGATGCCGTTGACGGTGACCGGGAAATCCGCGGGCAGAAGGCCGGCGGCGACCAGCGGCCGCAGCATCGCGATCGGTCCTTGCGGCCAGCAGCCGGGATTGGCGACGCGTTTTGCCGCCCCGATCTTCTTCGCCTGCTCCTTGTCCATCTCGGCAAAGCCATATTCCCAGCCTTGCGCGACGCGATGCGCGGTCGAAGCATCGATGACTCTGGTGGTCTCGTTGGAGATCAGCGACACGCTTTCCTTCGCCGCATCGTCCGGCAGGCACAGGATCGCAACGTCGGCGGCATTGAGGAATTCGGCTCGCGCCGCCGTTTCCTTGCGGCGCTCGGCGGGAATTGAAATGATCTCCAGGTCGCCGCGCTCGGCAAGCAGCGCCCGGATCTGGAGACCGGTGGTGCCGTGCTCGCCGTCGATGAAGATTTTCGGTTTCATTGGCTGATCAAATTCCCTGATATCGAAAACTATATGCCGTTGCCTTGGTTCACCGCGGCACCGTTGTGGCTGCCGTTGTTCAGCTCTTCGAGCCGTGCTTTCCGCTCGGCCAGCAGGCCGAGATACTGCATGGCGATCATCGAGCCGGCAATCGCCGTTATATCGGCGTGATCGTAGGCCGGCGCAACCTCCACGACATCGGCCCCGACAATATCGATCTGGTTGAGCTGGCGCAGCGTCGACAGGATCTTTGCAGAGGACGGCCCGCCGGCGACCGGCGTGCCGGTGCCGGGTGCATAGGCGGGATCAAGGCAGTCGATATCAAAGGTGAGATAGGTCTTCTTGCCGCCCGTCCTGTCGACGATGGCGTAGGCGATGTCGGATGCACGCATCTCCTCGATCTCGTGACCGTAGAGGATCTTGATGCCGAACGTGTCGGGCGCGTGGGTGCGGATGCCGATCTGGATCGAGCGGTCGGGATCGATAATGCCTTCCTTGACCGCGCGGCCGACGAAGGATCCATGGTCGATGCGTTTGCCGTCATCCTCCCAGGTATCCTGGTGCGCATCGAACTGCACCAGAGCGAGCGGGCCATGGATTGCGGCATGTGCCTTGAGCAGGGGCCAGGTGACGAAATGGTCGCCGCCCAGCGACAGCAGGAAGGCACCTGACTTCAGGATCTTGGCCGCCTCGCGTTCGATCGTCCCCGGCGTCTTCTGGTGGTTGCCGGTATCAAGCAGACAATCGCCATAGTCGACCACCGCGAGGTGCTCGAACAGATCGCGCGAAAAGGGATATTGCGGATCGTTGTCGAGGATTGCCGAGGCGCGGCGGATCGCCTGCGGCCCGAAACGCGCGCCGGGCCGATTGGTGACGGCGGCATCAAAAGGGATGCCCCAAACCACAGCGTCCGCGCCCTTCACATCCTTCGTGTATTTGCGTCGCATGAACGACAGCGCGCCGGCATAGGTCGGCTCCAGCGAAGCGCCCGTCTTCGAGCGGGCTGTGAAGGCATGGTCGATGTTCTTGTTCGCCATTACGGATCCTTGGTTTTCATCGGGGTGCAACAACTACAGAACCGGCACGCAACATGCCAGTCACAGCTTGGGGAAACGAAACGGCGCGGGCGCGGTGCCGCCGCGAGACAGGATTGTATCATCATGACACAGACCGCGTTTCTTGATTCTCCCCATGGCGCGGCGTCGATCCAGTCCGGCACGGTGGCGGGTGAGCGGTTCCTGGTTCTCGATTCGTGGCGCGGCATCTGCGCCCTGCTGGTTGCGCTGTTCCACTTCCCGACCGCTTCGACGATCTCGCAAAGCGCCTTTGTCGGTTCGTCCTATCTGTTTGTCGACTTCTTCTTCGTTCTCTCCGGTTTCGTCATCGCCAGCTCCTATGGCTGGCGGCTGAACCAGCCGCGGGAGGTCGCACGCTTTGCGGTGGTGCGCTTCGGCCGCATCTATCCGCTGCATTTTCTCATGCTCGCCGCCTTTGCCGGATTCGAGCTGCTGCGGCTGATGCTGCCGCAGGTGCATGGCGCCGGTGCCGCTCCCTTCACCGGCGGCTTCAGCCTCCAGAGCCTGCTTGCCAACCTGCTGCTGCTCCAGGGGGTCGGCTTCGAGGACCAATTGACTTGGAATGCGCCAAGCTGGAGCATTTCGGCGGAGTTCTTCGCCTACCTGTTGTTCGCGGGAGTGGTCTTCACCGCCGGGGCACGCGCCTGGGTGTGGTTCGTCGCCGCCGCCATCACCGCGCCGCTGTTTCTGCTTGGCTTCTCGACCCACCATATGGATGTGTCCTTCGATTTCGGCTTCATACGCTGCCTGTACGGCTTCTCGCTCGGCGCCTTGCTTGCCTGGTTCCAGCATGATTCCATTGCAGGCGCGCGACAGGCGCTTGCCCGGACCGGCCCGTTGCTGAGCTGGACCCTTGCCGAAATCGTCATGGCGGCTGTCATTGTGCTTTTCGTCGCACTGGCGGGCGACAATGATGCCGGGATCGCAGCACCGCTGGTGTTTGCACTGGCATTGTTTCTCTTTGCTCATGAGGGGGGCTGGATCAGTGTCTTTCTGAGAACCCCACTCATTCTGACGCTCGGCGCGCTGTCCTACTCGATCTACATGGTCCACATCTTCGTCCAGGCGCGCATGATCAATGTCGCCAGCCTGGTCGAGCGCAAGCTCGGCCTCGGTCTTGTCGGCGACATCGTCTTGCGCGGAGAGCCGGCGACCGGCTTCGGCGCCGGCTGGGCGGGGGACGTTGCGATCCTCGTCATGCTTCTTGTCACGATAGGTGTCTCCTGGATCACCTGGCGTTGTGTCGAGATGCCTGCGATGGCCTGGTTCCGCCGACTGTCGAAACGCATCTGAGGCGACATATCGCGGCAACCGCTAGCCGGCTTCGTTCACCTAGATGTCACGGGCATCGCCTATTCCCGGTTTGATCCGGAATGGAGCGATTCTCGATGCGGACCTTCTGGCCGAGCCTTCTGCTTTCCGTCACGCTGGCGGCTTCCGCCAGCCAGTCAATGGCGGGCGAAACCCGCGCCAGGCAGATCCTCGACCGCTTCGAACATGCCAACCATTGGCGCGACCACGTCATGGTGGCCGCGCATCGCGCCGGCAGCATGCAGACCGGCAAGAGGCTGTATGCGGAAAATTCGCTCGCCGCCGTCGAAGGCTCGATCGCGATTGGCGCCGAGATCGTCGAGGTCGACATCCGGCGCTCGAAGGACGGCGAGTTTGTCGTCATGCATGACAGCTGGCTTGATCGCACCACGACCTGCAAGGGTGAGGTGGTTAAGTACACGCTGGCCGAACTGGAGAGCTGCCGGCTGGTGATCGAAGGCACGGGCGCCGTCACCGACGAGACAGTCTCGACGCTGCGCGAGATGCTGCTGGCGACCCGGGACAAGATCCTCATCAATCTCGACAACAAGCTCGAGGTTGGGGACCTGGCGGGTATGGTCGCGGTGGCGCGAGATCTCGGCATGGCCGACCAGGTCATCGTCAAGGAAAACCTGTGGAGCCAGACCAGGATCGCTACGGTGAAGGCTGCCATGGAAGCGGTCGGCAGCGGCTTCCAGTTCATGCCGATCATCGCCGACGACGCAGTGCATGACGCCGGTTTCGTCGCGACGGTCGACCATGCTTTTGCGCCGCGCGCGATCGAGCTGATCAACTGGCGCGCCGGCGCGGAGACGTTGACCGAGACTGGCGGAGCGCTGTTCAGCACGCGCATGCGCGCGGCCGCGGTGAGGGGCGACTGGCACATCTGGGCCGACACCTACGCCATCGTCAACAAGCCCGGCGGCTTCCTTGCCGGCGGTCGGGGCGATGAACTGGCGGTTCAGGCCAGCCTGCCGCGTGAAGCCTGGGGCTTCTGGGCCGATCGCGGCGCCACAATCATCCAGACCGATGAGCCGAAGGCGGCGATAGGCTGGCTGGCAGCAAATGGGTTTCGCGTGCCCTATGCGGGGACGGGCGAACGCGTCGAACCTGCCGCGACCGCCAGCATCAATTGATTTGCCGCGGCTGAAGTTCCGGCCTGGTTGTCGCAGGCCGGCGCCTGCTGACGCAACGGTGTCAGGGGAAACCCGTTATCCATGGGCATGCCCGATACCATCGTTATCAAGCGCCCTGCCGCCTATGCCGCCACCGTTGCTGCGACCAGCCTCGGCTTCGTGGTCGTGCAGCTCGATGTCTCCATCGTCAACGTCGCGCTGAACAGGATCGGTACTGGGCTGTCGATGGGGGTCGGCGGCCTGCAATGGGTCGTCGACGCCTACACGCTTGCCTTCGCCTCGCTGCTGCTCGCCGGCGGCGCCCTCGGCGACAGGGTCGGCGCTCGCCGCGTTTTCGTTGGCGGCATGGCGCTGTTCAGCATTGCTTCGCTGGCTTGCGGCCTGGCTCAGAGTGCCTGGTTGCTAATTGCGGCGCGCGCTGCACAAGGCGCGGGTGCCGCCTTGCTGATGCCGTGTTCGCTGGCACTCCTCAATCGCGCCTACGCATCCGACAAGGCGCGCCGGGCACGCGCCGTTGGGCTGTGGACGGCGGCGGGCGGCATCGCGCTGTCGGCAGGGCCGGTGCTCGGCGGCTTCATGGTCGCGTCGCTTGGCTGGGCCAGCATCTTTCTGGTCAACCTGCCCATTGGCGCTCTCGCCATCTGGATGGCTTATCGGTTTCTGCAGGAAACGCCGCTCAAGGCCGAGCGGCCGCCGATCGACTGGGTGGGGCAGGGACTTGTCGTGCTGGCGCTGTTTTCGCTGACCGGCGCCTTTATCGAAACCGGTTCATCGGGCTGGACCTCGATGCCGGTCATCGGCGGACTGGTATTGGCGGCGGTGGCCGCAAGCCTGTTCCTGCTGGTCGAGAGCCGGACGAGGGCGCCGATGTTTCCGCTCGGTCTCTTTGCCAGCCGCGTGCCGGCTGTGACGAGCCTTGTCGGACTGGCCGTCAACCTGACGCTCTACGGCACGATCTTCATGCTCAGCCTGTATTTCCAGCAGGAAAGGCATTTTTCTCCCGAGATGACAGGGCTCGCCTTCCTGCCGTTCATGGCGGCGGTCACCCTGTCGAACATTGCCGCCGGGCGCATTGCCGCAAACCATGGCCCACGATTGCCTATGGCGGTTGGCCTGTTCGTCGGAGCAGCCGGTTTCGGACTGATGGCGCTGATCCAGGCCGATACATCCTACCTGTCGCTGCTGTGGCGCCTGCTGTTCCTGCCGGTCGGCATCGGCCTTGCCGTACCGGCCATGACCACCGCGCTCTTGTCTTCCGTTCCGGCGGAGATGTCGGGAACGGCATCGGGCGTGCTCAACACCGTGCGCCAGTCGGGTGGCGCGATCGGGGTGGCGCTGTTCGGGTCCGCCTTGGCGCTGGGCACGATCGATGGCATGCAATTGGCATTCCTGGCCTCGGCGCTCGCGGTGGCCGGCTCGGCACTTTGCGCGTTCCTGTTCATCCGCGACGCCGACCATTCCGCTCAATAGTGATGCGCAACGCAAAAAGGCCGCCCGGAGGCGGCCTTTCGATTGTGAAGCTGCCTGCGCCTAGCGCTTCGAGAACTGGAACGAACGACGGGCCTTCGCCTTGCCGTACTTCTTGCGCTCGACGACGCGGCTGTCGCGGGTCAGGAAGCCGCCCTTTTTGAGCACGGCACGCAGCGCCGGCTCATAATAGGTCAGCGCCTTGGAGATGCCGTGACGCACAGCGCCGGCCTGGCCCGAAAGGCCGCCGCCGATGACCGTGGCGACGATGTCGTACTGGCCCGAGCGGTTGGCGGCGATGATCGGCTGGTTGAGGATCATCTGTAGGACCGGACGCGCGAAATAGGTCGCGAATTCCTTGTCATTGACGACGATCTTGCCCGAACCTGGCTTCACCCAAACACGCGCGATGGCGTTCTTGCGCTTGCCGGTGGCATAGGCGCGGCCCGACTTGTCGAGCTTCTGGACATGGACGGGTGCCGCGGCCTGCGTATTGGTGTTGCCGGTAGCGGCGCCCAGTTCTGCGAGCGAGGAAAGCTCAGCCATCTTATGCGACCTTCTTGTTCTTGGAATTCAGCTTGGCCACGTCGAGCACTTCTGGCTGCTGGGCGACATGCGGATGCTCGGCACCTGCATAGACGCGCAGGTTCTTCATCTGGCGACGGCCGAGCGGGCCACGCGGCACCATGCGCTCGACGGCCTTCTCGACGACACGCTCGGGGAAACGGCCTTCAAGCAGTTGGCGCGCGGTGCGCTCCTTGATGCCGCCGGGGTGCCCGGTGTGCCAGTAATAGACCTTGTCGGTGAACTTCTTGCCGGTGAACACCACCTTGTCGGCATTGATGACGATGACATTGTCGCCGTCGTCGACATGCGGGGTGAAGGTCGGCTTGTGCTTGCCGCGAAGATGATTGGCGATAACGGTGGCGAGACGGCCGACGACGAGACCTTCGGCGTCGATCAGGATCCACTTTTTCACCACATCCGCAGGCTTCTGCGAAAAGGTTGTCATGTTTTCTGCTTTCGGTTCGGACCTTCCCCAATCCACAAACGATAAGGAAGGCGTTTCTTGTTGCTTGGATTGGCGAAAAGCGCTTGCCCGCCGCCAATAACAAAACGGCGGCCTTTGCGGGCCGCTGCTTCGTGAGGGCTTATAGGGGAGAAGGGTAGCCCTCGTCAAGCATCATTGGGAGTCAACGAAAACGAAAAACCGTTAAATTTCAATGGCTAAACTATGTGGTATTATTTTACAACACGGCCTACCGCCAAAACGGCTGGTATTTCGCTCACCGCCGGCCACTCGTCACTGCAAGCAGGAGTCTGATGCCAACGCCGACCATAATGGCTCCGGCTAGCCTTCCCTGCCACACGACGAAGCTGCTTCGGCGCGACAGCCAGCCGCCGACCGCGCCGGAGGTCAGCGCGATGGCGCCGAGGACAACCATTCCCATCATCTTCATAGTCGTGCCGAGAATGACGAACTGCAACGCCGCTGGACCGGCCCAAGGGTGAACGAATTGCGGCAGCATCGCTAACAGGAAGGCAAGCGTCGTCGGATTGGTGAGATTGCAGATCATGCCCTGCCGGAAAGCGGCAGCAGTGCCACCGGTGTTGGCAAAGGCAGAGGTACGACTTTCATCCTGCCGGCGCGCCAACAGGAATTTGACCCCGATGGCGATCAGATAGATGGCGCCGACGATTTGGAGAAAGCTGTAAAGAGGCGGCGAGGATGTGATCAGCGTGGCAAGTCCCATCGCAAGTAATGGAATTTGTACGACGCCGGCCGATACGCAGCCTGTCGCGGCCGCCAGCGCGTGGCGCCAGCCCTGTCCGACGCCGCGACTGATCACAAGCATCATATCGGGCCCGACGCCGGAAAGCTGGTAGGCAAGCACGGCGCCGAGAAAGGCAAGGTATGTGGTCAGATCGGGCATGCCGCAAAACGGACGTGTCGATCGGGAGTTCCGGCCAGGATGCCGGATCGGCCTTCTCCGTGTCAGCGTTTCGGCGGGATCGAATAGGTTCCAGTGGCGTGCGCCACTGTCTGCCCCTCCGGGCCAGCGACGATGTCGATGTCGAAGACCATCAGGTTCTTTCCGAGCTTCAGGATGCGGCAATGGCCATCGATCGGTCCTGCCTCGGCCTTGCGGACGAAATTGATGTTGAGATTGGTGGTGACCGAGAGCGCATCCGGCCCGGCATGGCTGAGCACGCAAACATAGCCGCCAATGTCGGCCAGCGTGAACAAGGCGGGGCCGGACACCGTACCGCCGGGACGCAAATGCCGTTCGCCGGCATTAAGCCGCACGGTGCAGCCGCCGGGGAACACGTCGGTTGCCTCAAAGGCCGCGCCCTTTTCGTTGAGCTGCGGAAACACGGTCTCCATCAGCGCATTGACCTGGGCTGCTGTCAGCACCGGCTCGAGCTTGGTCTGGGCGGGCATCTCGGTCCTCATTCTGCGCCAAGCCTGTATGGGCGAAGCGGCGCGTTTCTGGCAACACCTTCATCCTACTGGCGCAAGCGATACGGTGTTGATGAAACCCCAGCCGATATTAGATACCTTGCCAGCGGAACGGAATCGCGGAGACCTTAGCCATGGCCGAAATCCTTGCCATCAAGCCTGTCGCAGTTGAAGGGCCGGTTGCGGCTAGGCGCGACGAGGGCGTGCTGCGCCTGACGCTTGCCAATCCCCCCGCGAACGCGCTTTCCCTGGCGGCGATGACGGCGCTGACGGAGGAACTGGACCGTGCCAGGGCCGACAAGGCCGTTCGCGTCATAGTGCTGTCGGCGGCCGGGAAGGTATTCTGCGCCGGCCACGATCTCAAGGAGATGACAGCGCGCCGCGCCGACGCCGATCGCGGCAAGGCCTTCTTCGAAGAGACGTTTGCCGCCTGCGCTACGCTGATGCAGGCGATCGTGCGCCATCCCAAGCCGGTGATCGCCGAAGTCGATGGCCTGGCCACCGCCGCCGGCCTGCAGCTTGTCGCCAGTTGTGACCTCGCCATCGCCTCGCATGAGGCGACGTTCTGCACGCCGGGCGTCAATATCGGCCTGTTCTGCTCGACGCCGATGGTGGCGCTGTCTCGCAACGTCTCGCGCAAGCACGCCATGGAAATGCTCCTGACCGGCGAAACCATCGATGCCGCGACCGCCAAGGAGTTCGGCCTGGTCAACCGCATAGTGCCGCGCGAGTACCTGAATCAGATTGTCAACAAATACGCGCAAACCATTGCTTCAAAATCACCTTTGGTGCTGAAGACCGGCAAGGAAGCGTTTTATGCGCAGGCCGAGATGGGGCTGGCGGATGCCTATGCCTATACCGGCCGGGTCATGGTCGAGAACATGCTGGCGCGTGACGCCCAGGAGGGCATCGGCGCCTTCATCGGCAAACGCAAGCCGGAATGGATCGACGAATAGGGACGAAAGTCATGGAGCCGCGCATCTCCATCATCACCATCGCCACCGACGATCTCGATCGTGCGGTGCGCTTCTACGAGACGATGGGCCTGAAGCGTCATGCCGGCATCACCGATGGCGTCGCCTTCTTCCAGATGGGTGGTGTTATACTCGGCCTGTTCCCGCGCGTCAGCGCCGAGGAGGATTCCGGCATCACCTTCGCCAAGGCGCCTTCCGCCGTCTATCTCGCCTACAACACCCGCTCCGATGCCGAAGTCGACGCGGTGCTTGCGATGGCTGAAGAGGCCGGCGGCCGCATCGTCAAGCCGGCAGGCCGTGCCTTCTGGGGCGGCTGGTACGGCTATTTCGCCGATGCCGACGGACATGTCTGGGAAGTGGCGCACAACCCGGCCTTTCCGATCGCGGAAGACGGTACGATCTCGCTGCCCGATTGATGGCTCACCGCAGGCAGTTGACGCGGCTCAAGGCGCCCTATCTCAAGCGCATTCTGCTCGATTCCGAGCGGGTGACCAATTGGGAAAAATACCCGTGGAACCTGCCGCTGTTTCGCGGTCACGCCTTCGAACTCGAATTCACCACACCAATTACCATCATCGTCGGTGAGAACGGCACCGGCAAATCGACATTGCTCGAGGCGATCGGCGCGCTCGCCGGTTACGACGAAGCCGGAGGCGGCAAGGGCTACCGGCCTGTCGACCATTCCGGCGCCATCGACAGGAGTGGTGCCGCGCTGGCAGATACCTTCCGTGGCCATTGGTTGCCAAAAGTCACCGCCGGCTGGTTCTTTCGCGCCGAATCCTTCTACTCGGTGGCTCGCTATCTTGACCAGGTGGCCCTGGAAGATCCGTTCAAGCCACCTCCGCCCGACTTTCTGTCCTGGTCGCATGGCGAAGGGTTCATCCGCTTCTTCGAGGAACGTTGCCGCAGGCAAGGCATCTACATCCTCGACGAGCCCGAAAGTGCGCTGTCTCCATCGCGCCAGATCGAACTTCTCAAGATGCTGCGGCGCATGGATCGGTCGGGCACTGCGCAAGTGATCATGGCGACGCATTCGCCGCTGCTGATGGCCTGTCCAGGCGCGCGGCTGTTCCGCATCAGCCGGTTCGGGCTAGATTCGACCGATTTTCGTGATACGGACCACTTCCGCATGATGCGCGATTTCAGCAGTGATCCTGATGGCTTTCTCGCCGAGGCGTTGTATGAGGACGAGCCATGAATCACGATAGCTATGACAACGCCTACATCGCCGGCATCCTCAATTCGGTGAAGACCATCGCCATGGTCGGCGCGTCCGCCAACGACGTTCGTCCAAGCTATTTCGTGTTGAAATACCTGCTGGCCAAGGGGTTTGAGGTGTTCCCCATCAATCCGGGCCATGCTGGCAAGGAGATACTCGGCCGTACGGTCTATGGCAGCCTTGCCGAGATTGCGCAGCCCATCGACATGGTCGACATCTTTCGCGCCTCGGCGGCGGTGGCCGGCGTTGTCGACCAGGTACTGAAGCTCGATCCCCTGCCGAAAGTGATCTGGATGCAACTCGGCGTGCGCCACGACGAAGCCGCCGCACGCGCCGAAGCCGCCGGCGTTAAGGTGGTGATGAACCGCTGCCCCAAGATCGAATATGGCAAGCTGTCCGGCGAGATCGGCTGGACCGGGGTCAATTCCGGTGTGCTGTCGTCGAAGAAGCCGCTGATGCGGTCGGGATTCCAGAGTTTCGGCGTGCGGCAAAAATAGACAAGGGGAAGGCGCAAAATTATTCCGGCAGGAGCCGTATTTTCCTGCTGCCTGGTCGAAGATGACACGCCGAAGGGTATTTTCTTCTTTGCATTCGTGGTTGAGCTTGGCCAAGAATGGCCGGCGAATTTCAGAAGTTTTTTCGAGGGAGGTTTCAGTGACCCGCACGCCCGGTTTCAACACGCTCGCCGTCCATGCCGGCGCCAAGCCCGATCCGGCCACCGGCGCACGCGCCACGCCGATCTACCAGACGACCTCCTTTGTTTTCGACGACGCCGATCATGCTGCCTCGCTGTTCGGGCTGAAGGCCTTCGGCAACATCTACACCCGCATCATGAACCCGACGCAGGCGGTGCTCGAAGAACGCATAGCGGCGCTCGAGGGCGGCACGGCCGCCCTTGCGGTGGCGTCCGGCCACGCCGCCCAGGTAATCGTGTTCCACAATCTGTTGCAGCCGGGCGACAATTTCGTTGCCGCCAACAAGCTCTATGGCGGTTCGATCAACCAGTTCGGCCATGCCTTCAAGAACTTTGGCTGGGAGGTGCGCTGGGCCGAAGCGAACGATCCGTCAACCTTCGAGAGCCAGATCGATGACAAGACCAAGGCGATCTTCATCGAGAGCCTGGCCAATCCCGGCGGCACCTTCGTCGACATCGAGAAGATCGGCGACATCGCGCGTAAGCATGGCCTGCCGCTGATCGTCGACAACACCCTGGCCTCGCCCTACCTGATCCGGCCGATCGAGCACGGCGCCGACATTGTCGTCCATTCGCTGACCAAGTTCATTGGCGGTCACGGCAACTCGATCGGCGGCGCCATCGTCGATGGCGGCACGTTCGACTGGTCGAAATCAGGGAAGTACCCGATGCTGTCGGAACCGCGCCCCGAATATGGCGGCCTGGTGCTGCACGAAACCTTCGGCAATTTTGCCTTCGCCATCGCCGCGCGCGTGCTTGGCCTGCGCGATCTCGGCCCGGCGATTTCGCCGTTCAACGCCTTTCTCATTTTGACAGGCCTCGAAACCTTGCCGCTGCGCATGCAGCGCCATTGCGACAATGCGATCACCGTCGCGGGCTGGCTGTCCAACCATCCCAAGGTGGCCTGGGTCAACTATCCCGGCCTTCCCAGCGACAAGAACAACGCCCTGCAAAAGAAATACTCGCCGCAAGGCGCCGGCGCGGTCTTCACCTTCGGCCTCAAGGGCGGTTACGAGGCCGGCGTCAAATTCGTCGAAGCGTTGGAGTTGTTCTCGCACTTGGCCAATGTCGGTGACACCAAGTCGTTGGTCATCCATCCGGCGTCGACCACGCACCGACAGCTGTCCGACGAGCAGAAGGTCAAGGCGGGTGCGGGACCGGACACGGTGCGGCTGTCCGTCGGCATCGAGGACGTCACCGACATCGTCGCCGATCTCGAACAGGCACTCGCCAAAGTTTGATCTATCCTCCCCCTCGTGGGAGGGTCGGCGCAAAACGCCGGGGTAAGGCGAGCCGGCCCGAGGCCGGTTCTTCATGGAGGCAAATCCTGTCCGAGCATTACCTGACGATATCGACGGATTCTGTCGACGCCGAAGAAGGCGCGCCGGCGCCCGATCGCCTGATCTCGGGCGATCCGAAATTCCGCACCTGGAACGTCGAGGAGCGCGAAGGCGGCCTTTATGCCGGTATCTGGGAATCGACCCCGGGCAAGTGGCGCATCGTCTACGATGAATGGGAATTCTGTCACATCCTTTCCGGCGTTTCGGTGATCGAAGAGGAGGGTGGCGAAGCGCGCACCGTCAGGGCCGGCGACAGCTTCGTGCTGCGGCCTGGCTTCAAGGGAAGCTGGGAAGTGCTTGAAACCACCCGCAAGGAGTATGTGATCAGGCTGTGAGCTGCGCGCAGCTCACAGCTCAGGCCTGCGCTCCTTCAGAAGCCGACGGTGAGCGCTTCCAGCCCATGGAAATGATACGTGTCACGGAAGCTTGGGCTTTGGGCAAGACGGAGCTTTGGGTGCCGCTCGAACAAGGTTTTCAGCGACACCTGCAATTCGAGCCTGGCCAGGGGCGCGCCGATGCAGAAATGGATGCCGGCGCCGAACGACACGTTCTTCTGGTCGACACGACCCGGCCGGAAGGCCCGCGGCTCGGCAAAGGCATGAGGGTCATGGTTGGCCATGCCAAGCAGCAGACCGATCGTCTGGCCGGGCTGCACGACGATCCCGGGTGCGATTTCGATCTCCTGGTAGGCGTAGCGGGTGAACATGTGCAGCGGCGCGTCGAAGCGCAGGCATTCCTCGACAGCGGCCGCTGTTGCCTCGGCTGAGGTGAAGAAACGGCGCGGGTCGCCGCCTTGCGCCAAGATCGAGCGCACCGCATTGCCGGTCTGGTGCACAGTCGCTTCGTGGCCGGCATTGAGAAGCAGGATCGCGGAGGACACCATTTCGTCTTCCGACAATTTTTGGCCGCCCTCCTGCGCCGAGATCAGCAGCGACAGCAGGTCGTCGCCGGGATTTTTGCGCCGTTCGGCGATGGTGCCGCGCAGGAAATCGGCGAAATCCTGCGCCGCGCGATTGGCCGTCTCCTCGATCTCGCGAGTGCGGCCATGCACGTACATGGCGACCATTCGATGTGACCAGTCGAGCAGTTGCGGTCCCATTTCGATCGGCACGCCGAGCATCTCGGCGATGATGGTGATGGGCAGGGGAGAAGCGAAGGCGGGCAGCAGGTCGACTTGCTTGCCCGGCTCGAAACGATCGATCAGTTCGTTGGCGAGTGCCTCCACACGCGGCCGCAGCCGCTCGACCTGGCGCGAGACGAAGGCGCGGTTGACCAGTGTTCGAAGCCGCGTGTGCACCGGCGGCTCCAGTTCCAGCATGGAATTGGCTTCGATGCCGTCGAATGCCTTGAGATGTGTTCTATCCCGGCCGATGCCACGACTGTCGGGAATGCCCGCCGGGTTCTGGCGGCCGAAGCGGCGGTCGCGCAACAGCTTGTTGACGTCGTCGAAGCCGCCAAAGCACCAGAATCCGAATTCTTCCCAGAAAAAGGCATTCGATGCATCGTGCAGGAACGAATAGGCCTCGTACGGATCCTGGAAGAAAGCGCGCTCGTGCGGGTCAAGCCTCAGGTGACGGGTCGCTGGATCAAAGGCGAGGTAGGATGGCGTCGATTTGGTCATGCCAGACCAATAGCGCGGCTTGCCAGCCTGGTTCCAGACCGTATGTTGGCGCCCGCAATCCAATGCGTTGAGCCAGCCGCAACGGCTGCGGAAAGTCTGATTTGATGAATGTGATCGTTGTCGGCGCGGGCATCGCCGGTCTCTCCACCGCATGGTCGCTGGTCAAGGCCGGCCATAGCGTTTCCATCGTCGAGCAGGGGCCGATCCCCAATCCGTTGGCGGCATCCGGCGACCATCACCGCATCATTCGCCGTGCCTACCGGGCCGGGACCGGCTACGGCCGGCTGATCGGCGAGGCCTATGAAGCCTGGGACGAGATGTGGGCCGACCTCGGCGAGAACCATCTCGATTCCAGGGGCTTCCTCTGCGTCTCGCGCGAGCCGGGCGACGAAGCCGAGGAATACCGGGAAGGGCTGGAGGAGGGAAACTATCCGTTCGACCTGCTGGAACCTGATGCCGCGGTCGAACGCTGGCCTTTCCTGGAGCCGGGCTCGTTCCGCTACGCCTATTTTTCGCCGGAAGGCGGCGCGCTGCATTGCCGCAAGATCGCGTCCGGCCTGGCCAAGTGGCTGCGCGCCAACGGCGCCAACGTCTACGAGAACAGCAAGGTGACGGCAGTTGACGCCGAGGCAGGGCATATCGTGCTCGCGTCCGGCGAGACGATGCAGGCCGACCGCATCGTCGTCGCTGCGGGCGCCTGGGTGCTGAAACTGTTCCCCGAACTCGGCGGCGAACTGAAGACGTACCGAACCGCGCTCGCCTATGTCGAACCGCCGGCGGACCTCAAGGCCGTCTGGGAAGTTGCGCCCGTGGTCCTCGATGTAGGTGGCAAGACCGACGGTTACATGATCCCGCTGACCCGAGGTGCCGGCATGAAGTTCGGTTCAGGCCTGCACAGGGTGCCGACCAGCGACGCCGACTGGAACCGGCAGCCGGTGCCGGGCGAGGGCGAGGCGATTCGCAACCTGTTTTCGCCGCCGATCGCCCGCATCGAGGAGTATGAGGTGACCGAAGTGGTCACCTGCGCCTATACATTCACGGACGATGAGAAATTCCTGGCGCATGAGACGGGCAAATGCCTGATCGTCTCGGCCTGCTCGGGCCATGGCTACAAGTTCGGCGCGGCGGTCGGCCGGCGCGTGGCGGCGGCTGTCGATGATGGCGATATTGCCGGCCTGAAACGTTGGTTGCGAGCCGAAATCGCCTGAATTCAGTCCTGGCAATGCCTGGGAATATGCACGCGCCGCCAGCCGGATGAGCCTTCGCGCACCAGCACGCGCCGCGCGACGGTCTGGTAGGCGGCGGGAATGCCGATGACGCGCCGCTGCTCCGGTCGCACCAGCACCTCCTCGGCGATCCTGTCATATTGCGCCGGGATGACGGTGCGCCTCGTGCGCTCCGGCCGGATCACCACCGTTTCGGCGACGCGTTCATAGCGCGCCTTGTGCCGTACCTTGCACAGCACCTTGCGGCCGTGGATGACGCGCCATTCCCAGGAATAGCCGCCATCGTCGACCTTGACTGTGTGGTAGACGGTGCGGGTGATTGCGGGCACCACCTCATAGGTCACCTGTGCCGGAACCGTCATCACCACGCGCTCGCGCGTGCCGTAGATCGGCGCTTCATAATCGACCTGCTGGCTGGGCGGACTGATCATCACGTCCTCGTACACGGTGTCATAGACATCAGGCGTTTGGACCGGCTCATAGCATTCGACGGCGCGGCCGCCGGCCGCCGTCTGCGAAATCGAGCCGAGCATGGTCAGCCCGGCCATGGCGAAGCATGCGGTTTTCCTGGACATAACGTTCCCCCTGTTGAACCGTGGACACAAGTTCAACGTTGAATTGTAGGGGAAGCGGTCCGCGAGAAAAGCAGTTTCGGCGCATTTCGTTAAGTGATGCGGTTAAGAAACTGCTACCTGTCTTCGGCCGCAGGTGCCGTCGCGAGCCGGCGGAAGCGCCCGCCGCTGCGAATCTCGCCTGGAAAGCTTGATTCGACTTACCCAGATGGCTAGGAGGGGTCGGCCTTGCACAAGGATGAGCCGGCATCCTATTTACACAATAACGATCCAGAACCGATTCTGCCCGAGTTGCCAGCATGTCCGGCGCCGGAATCCCACCGCGAGACAAGAGATAACGAATGAAGAACCCCGTCGAAACCTACATGAACCTCGTTCCGATGGTGGTCGAACAGACCAATCGCGGCGAGCGGGCCTACGACATTTTCTCGCGCCTCCTCAAGGAGCGCATCATTTTCATCACCGGTCCGGTCGAGGACGGCATGGCGACGCTGGTCTGCGCGCAGCTTCTGTTCCTGGAAGCCGAGAATCCGAAGAAGGAAATCAACCTCTACATCAATTCGCCCGGTGGCGTCGTCACCTCGGGCATGGCCATCTACGACACCATGCAATTCATCAAGCCGGCCGTGTCGACGCTGTGCATCGGCCAGGCGGCCTCCATGGGCTCGCTGCTCCTGACCGCCGGCCACAAGGACATGCGCTTCGCCACGCCGAACGCCCGCATCATGGTTCACCAGCCGTCCGGCGGCTTCCAGGGCCAGGCGTCCGACATCGAGCGTCATGCCCAGGACATCATTAAACTGAAGCGCCGCCTCAACGAGGTGTACGTCAAGCACACCGGCAAGAGCTACGACGAGATTGAAAAGACGCTCGACCGTGACCATTTCATGACCGCGGACGAGGCCAAGGACTTCGGCCTGATCGACAAGGTCATTTCGTCGCGCGAAGCGGCCGAAGGGGCGCTGGCATAACGGCATATTGGCAGTTGGATGGCGGCATCACGCGCTTTTGGCGCGTCTTGCGGCATTTCGGCCACAATTGGCTGTTCCCTCGACGATCGGGATTGCCTACGTTAAGGCTATGTTGATTTTCGACGGCTTAGCTTTGTGTGGGGTTGCTGCGAATCATTGCCACGTTTTCTGATTTGTGTTTCGTACGGAATACGTTGCGGGAGCCGGGATACTGGCGGCGGCGGATTCCCGCGATAAATAGAGTATGCGCCCTTTCAGCCAGACCATCGGCGGGCGGCCATGAAAGGACATGAAAATGAGCAAAGTCGGCAACAACAGCGGCGATTCCAAGAACACGCTTTATTGCTCGTTTTGCGGCAAAAGCCAGCATGAGGTGCGCAAGCTGATCGCCGGCCCGACGGTCTTCATCTGCGACGAATGCGTCGAGCTGTGCATGGACATCATCCGCGAGGAGAACAAGACCTCGATGGTGAAGTCGCGCGAGGGTGTGCCGACCCCGCAGGAGATCCTCAAGGTTCTCGACGACTACGTTATCGGCCAGCCCTACGCCAAGCGCGTGCTCTCGGTGGCCGTCCACAATCACTACAAGCGCCTCGCCCATGCCGGCAAGAACAACGATGTCGAACTGGCCAAGTCCAACATCCTGTTGATCGGCCCGACCGGTTGCGGCAAGACGCTGCTGGCGCAGACGCTCGCCCGCATCATCGACGTGCCCTTCACCATGGCCGATGCCACGACGCTGACCGAGGCCGGCTATGTCGGCGAGGACGTCGAGAACATCATCCTGAAGCTGTTGCAGTCGGCCGACTACAATGTCGAACGCGCCCAGCGCGGCATCGTCTACATCGACGAGATCGACAAGATCTCGCGCAAGTCCGATAACCCCTCCATCACCCGCGACGTGTCGGGCGAGGGCGTGCAGCAGGCGCTGTTGAAGATCATGGAAGGCACTGTCGCCTCGGTACCGCCACAGGGCGGCAGGAAACATCCACAACAGGAGTTCCTGCAGGTCGACACCGCCAACATCCTGTTTATCTGCGGCGGCGCCTTCGCCGGGTTGGACAAAATCATATCGGATCGTGGCCGCAAGACCTCGATCGGCTTCGGCGCCACCGTGGCATCGCCCGAGGATCGCCGCACCGGCGATGTCTTCCGCCTTGTGGAGCCAGAGGATCTCTTGAAGTTCGGCCTCATTCCCGAGTTTGTCGGCCGTCTGCCGGTCCTGGCGACGCTGGAAGACCTCGACGAGCCGGCGCTGATCCAGATCCTGACCGAACCGAAGAACGCACTGGTCAAGCAATACCAGCGGCTGTTCGAGATGGAGAATGTCGACCTGACCTTCCACGAGAACGCATTGTCTGCGATCGCCAAGCGCGCCATCGAGCGCAAGACCGGCGCGCGTGGCCTGCGCTCCATCATGGAAGCGATCCTGCTCGACACCATGTTCGAACTGCCGGCGCTCGAAGGCGTGCGCGAAGTGGTGATTTCGGAAGAAGTGGTGACCGGCAGTGCCCGGCCGCTCTACATCTATTCCGAACAGAAGGAAAAGAAGGGCAATGTCAGCGCCTGACATGCCACTTGAACCCATATTTTTGTGGAACGGCGCCCTCGGGGCGCCGTTTTGCCATGAGAGGCATGCGACCTTCGCGAGGGAATGGAACGCCGGCGATGTTAACTCTTGATCTTTGGCCCTCCTGCATCCACCTAACACGAGAAGGCCGAGGTGCCCGATTTCTGTGCTGTAAAACTCCCGTCACAACGGTGGTAGGCGGAACGATCCCCGGTCGTTAATATAAGATTCGCGGTTGGCCGATTGGCGGCCGCGACATGAAAGGTTGGACAATGGCCAAAATAACCAAGGCTCCCAGCGACGGCGTCTTCGCAGTCCTCCCACTGCGCGACATCGTGGTGTTCCCGCACATGATCGTTCCGCTCTTTGTCGGGCGTGAAAAGTCGATCAAGGCGCTGGAAGAGGTGATGGGTCAGGAAAAGCAGATCCTGCTCGCCACCCAGATGAATGCCGCCGATGACGATCCGGAGCCCGATGCCATCTTTGATATCGGCACGCTCGCCAACGTGCTGCAATTGCTGAAGCTGCCCGACGGCACCGTCAAGGTGCTGGTCGAAGGCGCCTCGCGCGCGAAAATCACCGCCTTCACCGACCGTCCCGACTTCCATGAGGCCCGCGCCACCGCGCTGGTCGAGCCGGAAGAGGAAGAGGTTGAGGTCGAGGCGCTGGCTCGTTCGGTCGTCACCGACTTCGAGAACTACGTCAAGCTCAACAAGAAGATCTCGCCCGAGGTGGTTGGTGCCGCCAGCCAGATCGACGACTATTCCAAGCTCGCCGACACGGTCGCTTCGCACCTCGCCATCAAGATCCCCGAAAAGCAGGAGATGCTGGCCACGCTCTCGGTCAAGGAGCGGCTGGAAAAGGCGATGGGCTTCATGGAGGCCGAAATCTCCGTCCTGCAGGTGGAGAAGCGCATCCGCTCGCGCGTCAAGCGCCAGATGGAGAAGACGCAGCGCGAATACTACCTCAACGAGCAGATGAAGGCGATCCAGAAGGAGCTCGGCGAAGGCGAGGATGGCCGCGACGAGGCCGCCGAGATCGAGGCCCGCATCAAGAAGACCAAGCTCTCCAAGGAGGCTCGCGAAAAGGCGGAAGCCGAATTGAAGAAGCTGAGGACGATGTCGCCTATGTCGGCGGAATCCACCGTGGTGCGTAATTATCTCGACTGGATCCTGTCGATTCCGTGGGGCAAGAACTCCAAGGTCAAGCAGGACCTGGCGTTCGCGCAGAACGTGCTCGACACCGACCATTTCGGTCTCGACAAGGTCAAGGACCGTATCGTCGAGTATCTCGCCGTGCAAAGCCGCCAGAAGAAGCTCAAGGGGCCCATCCTGTGCCTCGTCGGCCCTCCCGGCGTCGGCAAGACCTCGCTCGGCAAGTCGATCGCCAAGGCGACCGGCCGCGAGTTCATCCGCATGGCGCTGGGCGGCGTGCGTGACGAGGCCGAGATCCGCGGCCACCGGCGCACCTATATCGGCTCGATGCCCGGCAAGGTCATCCAGTCGATGAAGAAGGCGAAGAAATCCAATCCGCTCTTCCTGCTCGACGAGATCGACAAGATGGGCCAGGATTTCCGCGGCGATCCGTCGTCGGCTTTGCTGGAGGTGCTCGACCCCGAGCAGAACTCGACGTTCATGGACCACTATCTGGAGGTCGAGTACGACCTGTCGAGTGTGATGTTCGTGACGACGGCGAACACGCTGAACATCCCTGCGCCCTTGATGGACCGCATGGAAATCATCCGTATCGCCGGCTACACCGAGGACGAGAAGATCGAGATCGCCAAGCGGCATTTGCTGCCGAAGGTGGTGCGCGATCACGCGCTGCAGCCGAAGGAGTTCTCCGTCAGTGAGGACGCGATCCGCGCCATCATCCAGACCTACACCCGTGAAGCGGGCGTCAGGAGCCTGGAGCGCGAGCTGATGAAGCTCGGGCGCAAGGCGGTGACCGAGATCCTGAAGACGAAGAAGAAGACTGTGAACATCACGGCGGACAATCTCGCCGATTATCTCGGTGTTCCGCGCTTCCGCTTCGGTCAGGTCGAGGCAGACGACCAGGTCGGCGTCATCACCGGACTTGCCTGGACGGAAGTCGGCGGCGAGCTGCTGACGGTCGAAGGCGTCATGATGCCCGGCAAGGGCCGCATGACGGTGACCGGCAATCTGCGCGACGTGATGAAGGAATCGATTTCGGCGGCGGCCTCCTATGTCCGCTCGCGCGCTCTCGATTTCGGCATCGAGCCGCCGCTGTTCGACAAGCGCGACATCCACGTCCACGTGCCGGAGGGTGCCACGCCCAAGGATGGGCCGTCGGCCGGTGTGGCGATGGCGACCGCGATCGTCTCCGTGCTGACCGGCATTCCGGTCAGGGCCGATGTCGCCATGACCGGCGAGATCACGCTGCGCGGCAGGGTGCTGCCGATCGGCGGTCTGAAGGAGAA
The DNA here is from genome assembly GCF_006442495.1 of Mesorhizobium sp. B2-1-3. Lineage (NCBI taxonomy): Bacteria > Pseudomonadati > Pseudomonadota > Alphaproteobacteria > Hyphomicrobiales > Phyllobacteriaceae > Mesorhizobium > Mesorhizobium sp. B2-1-3. The sequence continues at coordinate 40,995 of NZ_VFWL01000010.1, read as the reverse complement.
GTTGCTTGCCGCACTGCGCGGCGGCATCAAGAAAGTGCTGATCCCGGAAGACAACGCCAAGGATCTGGCGGATATTCCTGACAACGTGAAGAACGGTATGGAAATCATCCCGGTCTCGCGGGTCGGCGAGGCGTTGCGCCACGCGTTGGTGCGTATGCCGGAGCCAATCGAATGGGTCGAACCGGTCAATCCTCCTGCCGCGACGGATACTGCGGATGACGCCGGAAAGTCGCTTGCGCATTAGTTCTTGCTAAAGTTGCAGCGCACAAACAGAAAGCCGGGCCTCGCGCCCGGCTTTTTCATGTGAAAAACCCCGGAATTCCGGGCTTTTTTCCATTCTTTCCCGGCTTTTCGACTTGGTTGCGCGAGCGCTTCTTTCTAAAGTCCGTTTCCTGCCGGATGAGTCGAGAGTTCCGGTGTTCTCATGGAAGGGAATTTTTATGAACAAGAACGAACTGGTGTCCGCTGTCGCCGACGCCGCGAGCATTTCGAAGGGTGACGCGCAGTCGGCTGTCGATGCGGTATTCTCCGTCATCACCGGCGAACTGAAGAAGGGCGGCGATGTCCGGCTTGTCGGCTTTGGCAATTTCACCGTGTCAAAGCGCGCAGCCTCGACCGGCCGCAACCCTCAGACTGGCGCCGAAGTAAAGATCCCGGCGCGCACCGTGCCGAAGTTCTCGGCCGGCAAGGGTCTCAAGGACGCCGTCAATTAAGCGCCTTTTTTAAATTTCAAAATATCAGAAAAGCCGGGCAAGCCCCGGCTTTTCTTTTGCGCTCGTGCCGGTCGATAGGTTCGCGATTGCGAGCTACCCGGTTGGCGCGTCCGCCCGCATCAGGCCGGCCTTCTTCAGGTCGGCCCAGAGTGCCGCCGGCAGTTTTGCATCGAGCAGTGACCGATTGCTTTCGACCTCGCTTGGCCGCTGGCCACCGGGGATCACCGACACGACGGACGGATGCAGCAACGGAAACTGCAACGCTGCCTCGATCAGGCGCACGTCATGCCGCCGGCAGACCGCCTCGATGCGCGCCACCCGGTCGAGCACGTCCCGCGGCGCTTCGGTGTAGTTGTAGAAGGCACCCGGCTTCGGCCCCGTGGCCAGGATCCCGGAATTGTAGGGGCCGCCCAAAACGATGCCGATGCCGCGCTTCTGGCAGAGTGGCAGGAAGGATGTCAGCGCCTCCTGCTCGAGCAGCGTATAGCGGCCGGCAAGCAGGAACAGATCGAAATTACCGCGCTCGGCCAATGTCTGGGCAACCTGCCATTCGTTGATGCCGCCGCCGAAGGCCTTGATGACGCCCTGGTCGCGCAAGGCAAGCAGTCCGTAATAGCCGGAGCGCATAAACTCCTCTATGCGCTGGTCGGACGCTTCCTTGCTGCCATGGGTGAAGATGTCGACGTCGTGCACGAACAGAATGTCGATGCGGTCGACGCCGAGCCGTTCCAGGGACGCTTCGAAGGAGCGCATCACGCCGTCATAGCTGTAGTCGTAGACCTCCTTACGCGACGGCGTGTCGAAGAACTTGCCGATGCCGGTGCGCTCCTGCGGCGGACAGGCGCGCATGATGCGGCCGACCTTGCTCGACAGCACGTAGTCGTCGCGTTTCTTGCCGCGCAGGAAGGGGTTGAGCCGCGTCTCCGACAGGCCAAGCCCATAGAGCGGCGCGGTGTCGTAGTAGCGGCAGCCGGTCGCCCATGCAGCCTCCAGCGTCGCATTGGCGTCCTCGTCGGAGACGGCGCGGTAGAGGTTGCCAAGCGGCGCCGTGCCGAAGCCGAGTTCGGTGAAGCTGATACCGCCATTGCCGATGCGGTCGAAATGCCGTGTCTTCATATCCTGCCGTTTGCCTCATTGACTTGTCTGACATGACACTATCATGCTCGTGGCACAGCAAAAGCGCGCAGGGGGCGTTGGACACGGATTTTCGCGGTGGTAGCATCAATAAAAACAAGCTGTTCGGGAGAGACGTGACCGGGAATTTCCACTCTTCTTCGACCTCGGATCGTTGGACGGCACCGTCGTGGGCGATGCGGGCTCGCAGATGTTCAGGACCGCTCTGGACGAGCTCGGCACTGTGCTGGCGCGCGTTGACGACGGCCGGATCGATGCCGTCTGCGAGATGCTCGCAGGAGCACGGCAGATCGTCGTCTATGGCTGCGGCCGCGAGGCCTTGCAGGTCAAGGGCTTCGCCATGCGGCTCCATCATCTGGGCCTGCCGGTGTCGGTGGTCGGCGACATGACCACGCCGCCCGTGGGGCAGGGCGATGTCTTCCTGGTCAGTTCCGGGCCTGGAGAAACCGCGACCGTGCTGACCCTGATGCAGGTGGCGCGCCAGGCCGGCGCGACGGTTCTGCTTCTGACCGCCCAGCCGGGCGGCAGTGCAGCGCGCTTGGCCGACTTCACCCTGCTCGTGCCGGCGCAGACCATGGCCGACGACCAGGGTCCGCAAAAAACATCGGTCCTGCCGATGGGATCGGTGTTCGAAGGCGCGCTGTTCCTGCTGTTCGAGGTCATGGTGATGAAGCTCAGGGGGTTGACCGCGGCCTCGCCGGAAGCGATGCGGGCCCGTCACACCAATATGGAGTAGTGCGATGCGCTATGTGCTGATGCTGCCGCACCAGATCCGCAAGGCGATCGCCCAGAACTGGCCGGTCGCGCTGCCGCTCGGCGTGCTCGAATACCATGGCGAGCACATGGCGGTGGGCATGGACACGCTGGCGGTCGTCAAGACGCTGGAGCTGTTTGAGAAGGAGCGGGAGATCGTCATCCTGCCGCCCTTCTACTACGGCGCAGCGAGCTACGCCGTGGCGCCGCCGGAGGGCACAGGCTCGGTGCAGGTTGGCGGCAATCAACTGGCGCCTTTCGCGGAGGAACTGTTCTATAGCCTTCTGCGCATCGGTTTTCGCAACGTCCACGCCATCATCCACCATCAGACCGAGAATTTCGCCGCCGGCATGCCGACCGATCTCGCCTTCAAGGCCGCCGGACGTCAGGCGATCTTCCGTTTCCTTGAGAAGGAACGAGGTGAAGGCTGGTGGGGCTCCGAGGCGATGGCCGCCTACTATGCCGAGCATGCCGAGGGCAGCAATTTTTTCAACTGGGTGCAGGTGCATCCGCTGATGCCGGCCGAGATGAACGGCAAGTACCCGTTCGACCATGCTGGGATCGGCGAGACTTCGCTGATGCTGGCGCTATGCCCTGAGGCTGTCGATGCCGGCCATTTCGCCGACAATACGAGCTGGTATACGGCCAGTGCTCCGGATGCCTCGGCTGCGCTCGGAGCAGAGGGCGTTGCCATGATCATGGATCACCTGCGCACGATCCTGAGGGGCTAGCGCGGTTCTTCCTTCTCCCTTGTGGGAGAAGGTAAGGACGGCGCCGCCTATTTCACCGCTCCCGCGGTCATGCCCATGATCAGATAGCGCTCCAGCGCGATGCCGATGACGGCCAAGGGCGCGATTGCCGCCGTGGCAAGCGCTGCCATCGACCACCAGTTGATGCCTTGCGAACCGGTCTGGCTCGCCACCATGACCGGAATTGTCTTGGCGTCGGTCGAGGTCAAAAGGGCGGCGAAGAAATACTCGTTCCAGCACAGCACCATCGCCAGGATGAAAGCGGCGACCATGCCGGGCAGGGCGATCGGCATGACGATGCGAAAGAACGCGCCCCAGATCGACAACCCGTCGACGAGGGCCGCTTCCTCAAGCTCGACCGGGATGGAATTGAACTGGTCGCGCATGATCCAGATGACGATCGGCAGCACCATCAGCGTGTAGAGCAGGATCAGCCCGATGCGCGTGTCGAGCAGTCCGACTTCGCGGTAAAGCACCAGGAACGGCAGTGCGAGCACGACTGGCGGCAGGATGAGCTGCGACAGGAAGAAGAAGGAAATGTCCTCGTTCTTGAACCAGGCGAAGTGATAGCGGTAGCGCGTGAGGCCGTAGGCGGCGAGGCTGCCGATGACGATGGCGAGGCTCGACGCGCCGACCGAAGTGATGACCGAATTCATGAAGCGCTTGAAGAATTCGTCGCGGACGGTCGACGTCTGGAAGATCGAATCCGGCGACAGGCCAAGCGATCGCCAGCCCTTCCAGTCCGGCTGGAAGTCGACGAAGGGGATCAGATGCCCCTGGGTCACGTCTACCGCCGACTTGAACGAGGTCGTGATCGTCCAGTAGATCGGAAAGAGGCAGATGAAGGCCCAGAACACAAGCGCGCCATAGATGAAGACGCGGCTGGTGATGAAGCTCGCCGGTGAGCGGATTTCGGAGACGGTATAGTCGGTGGTCTGAACGCTCATGATCCCTGCCGCACTAGTTCACATTGCGCACGAAGCGGTTGGCGACCTTCAGCAGCCAGGTCACGAACACCACGATGATGACGAGATAGGCCATCGCCAGCATCGTGCCGTAGCCGACATTGGAACGGTCCCGGTACTCGCGATAAATAAAGCTCGACACGGAATCGGTGGCGCCGCCCGGACCACCCGAGGTGACCGTGATGATGATGTCTGCCAGTTTCAGCTTGAAGATGATGCGCAACACGACGGCGGTCACCGACACCGGCAGCATCAGCGGGAAGGTGACCTGCCAGAAGGTTTGCCAGGCCGTGGCGCCGTCGACGCGCGCGGCCTCCAGCACCTCGCGCGACATCGCCTGCAAGCCGGCAAGCAGCATGATCATCATGAAGGGGATGAAGGTCCAGGCGTCGAGCATCATGATCGAGATACGGGCGGTGATCGGGTTGGAGAAGAAGGCGGGGTTGTCCCAGCCGAGGTGGCGGGCCAGTGTCGCCGCCGGCCCGAACCGGTACTCCATCAGCGATTTGCCGATCATCCACGAGACCGCGACCGGTGACAGCATCAGCGGCATCAGGAAGACGACGCGGAAGAATTTGCGCGCCCGGATCTGCGCGTTGAGCAGCAGCGCCAGGCCGAAGGCGATGACATATTCGACCAGCACCGCCAGCACATAGAGCACCATGTTGAACAGCGCGTTGCGATAATAGGGATCGCCGAGCATCTGCCAGAAATTGTCGAGCCCGTTGAACTTGCGGCCCGAGAATGAACTCAGGTTCCAGTCGGTCAGCGCGATGTAGAAGCCGAACAGGGTCGGGAAGATCACCATGGCGATGGTGAACAGCAGCGCCGGCAGCAGGAACAGCGCCCGCTGGCCGTCTTCGCCGCGCGTCAGCACCTGGCCGACGCCGAGCGCCACGCCCCACAGCACATAGGCGTAGACCACGGGCCGCCATGTCTCGAAGCCGATCGTGTCGACCTCGCTCTTGTAGAGGATTTGCACCAGGATCGTTGCCAGAAGGCCGAGCGTCGCGACGGCCATCAGGGCCCAACCAAGCCGTTTGCGGCCGGGCGGGATCAGATCGGTCGGTACGGAATTTGCCGGCCACGCATTCGTGGTCGAAGTCTGGTCAGCCACGCCTCTTGCCTCTTTTGCGCAAATGACCGGCCGAAGCCGGCCGAGATACGGCCCGGCGAACAGGTTCCGCCGGGCCATAACGCCTGCCTACAGACCGAGCGAGGCCTTGTAGAGCTTGATCTGGTTGTCACGGCCGATCTGGTCGGTCAGCTTCTCCCAGGCCGCGGCAATGGCATCTGCGCCCTCCTGGGCCTTCATCTTGCCGGCGAAGGTGTTAGCCAGAATGTCCTCGGCGGCTGAATAGTATTGGAAGATGCCGGGAATGCGTGGCTCGATCGCCGCGTTCGGGTGGTTGTAGCTGTCCGATTCCGACTTGAGATAGGAGGTGATGAAGGCTTCGTCATAGCCCGCCGCCACCCACTCCGGAATGTCGAAATGTGAGTTGCGGTAGGGCTGGAAGCCGGACGGGTACATCGCCGTCCAGATCGACAGGTCCTTGCCGCCGAGATGGGCGGCGGCGGACCATGCCGCCTTCTTCTTCTTCTCGTCGCTATCGACGCGGGCCATGACGTATACGCCCCAGCCGAGATAGGCGCAGTTCGGCGCATAGTTCGGTCCGCTGGCGAGTTTGTCCCACTGCCCGGTCTTGGAGTTGTAGACATCGTCGGAGCCGGGCAGGATCGAGAAGCCGGTGACGTCGCCCACGACGGAGGAGTCGTTGGTCTTGACGTTCGAGCCGACATCGCCCCACCAGGTGACCATCGAGCCGGTGCCGGCCAGGAACTGCTGGAAGGCGGTGGTGTTTGGATCGGCGTTGATCTGGTCGGCAGGCTCCGAAGGCAGCGCGTCGATCACGTCCTGTATGGCGCGCACCCAGGCCGGATTGTTGATGCGCGGCTTCATCGTGTCGGCGTCGAACAGCCAGGCCTTGTCGTCGGGGTGCTTGGCGTAGGCGGTGGCGCGGCTGCCGAGGAAATAGAAGCCGAATCCGCCCCAGGGTTTCGGCGCGTCGAGATAGCCGTAGACGTCCTGACCCTTGACCTGCTTGCCCTTGAGGAACTTGGTGACCGCCTGGACCTGCTGCCAGGTCTTCGGCACGCCCCATTCACCGCCGCCGCCGCCGTCCTTCCAGGCCTTGGCGAGGTCGGCATCGGAAAACACATCGGTGCGGTAATTGAAATTATGCGCGTCGCCGTCGACGGTCACGCGGTACTGCTTGCCGTTCCAGGTGCCGACAGGCGGCTTCAGATAATTGACGAGGTCGTCGAAATCGATCTGGGTCTTGACCCAGTCGGGCATCTCGGACGTGAGGCCCTTGCCGCAGACGTCGCCCTCGAACGGCGCGCCCATCTCGATGATGTCGAAGTCGACCGTGCCGGTGGCGATCGACTGCTGCAGGCGGGCATTGTAGTCGGCCTGCGCCAGATCGATCCAGTTGATCTTGGCGCCGGTATAGGTTTCCCAGGGCTTCAGGAAGCCGCGGAATAGCACATTGTGCAGGTTCTGGTTGTTGAGACCCATGAAGGTAAGCTCGACGCCGGCGAATTCGGCTTCCTTGACATTGGCCTTGGTCGCCTCGAGACAGAGCTCGCCGACCTTCTGGAAGTCGGCGTCGGTCGGCTGACCCTTGCCCACGCCGGGGATCTGCAGGATTTTCGAGCGCAGCTCACTGGCGGCGGAGGCCGGGCGCGTGAGGGCGCCGAGCCCGGCGCCGGATGCGGCAGCGATCGCGGCCATCGAGGCCGCGCCCTTCAATATGTCGCGTCGGGTTGCCCCCGCGCGGACCAGCGTTTCGTAGAGACCTGTTTTCATCGATGTTCCTCCCAGAATATCTGTTGTGAATGCGGCCAAATTTCTCAGGCGCTGGAGCGCCAAACGATTCTCCCGGTTCGGAAACGAACGATGCAGGACCCCACCTGCTCGATTGAAGTTCCGTTTTTTTGGTTCGGGCAACCGGTATTCGGACCAGCGCCCGTCACTATTCTCGCAACCAAACGCCGTGTCAACGAGACCGGGTTTTTGTCGGGAAGAGACCGGCTTGCCCTGGCAGGTCGCGTTGGTTAGCTTCTGCGCATACGGCAATGGAGCCGATGGGGGAGATATGGCTCAAGTCGCGATCAGCAAAGTGGCCAAGGCGTTTGGAACCGTCAAGGTTCTGCACGAAGTCAGCGTCGATATATCTGACGGCCAATTCGTGGTGCTGGTCGGTCCTTCGGGTTGCGGCAAGTCCACGCTGCTGAGAATGGTGGCGGGGCTGGAGACCGTCTCCGGCGGCACGATCGCCATCGGCGACCGTGTGGTCAACCACTTGCCGCCGGCCAAGCGCGACATCGCCATGGTGTTCCAGAACTATGCGCTCTATCCGCACAAGACAGTCGAGCAGAACATGGCCTTTGCGCTCAAGCTGCGCAAAACCGATCCGGCCGTGGTTGCCGAGCGGGTCAAGCGCGCCGCCGACATCCTCGACCTCAACCCTTATCTGAAACGCTATCCCCGGCAGCTTTCCGGCGGCCAGCGCCAGCGCGTCGCCATGGGCCGCGCCATCGTGCGCAACCCGCAGGTGTTCCTGTTTGACGAGCCGCTCTCAAATCTCGACGCCAAGCTGCGTGTGCAGATGCGCACCGAGATCAAGGAACTGCACCAGCGGCTGAAGACCACCACCATCTATGTCACGCATGACCAGATCGAAGCCATGACCATGGCCGACAAGATCGTGGTGATGCGCGACGGCCGCATTGAACAGGTCGGCGCACCGCTGGAACTGTTCGACCGGCCTGCCAACTTGTTTGTCGCCGGCTTCATTGGCTCTCCGTCGATGAACCTGCTCAAGGGCGTCGCGCGCAAGGGCGGTGTCGACATCGCCGGCGCTCTGTTCCCGGTCGCGCCCGGCAGCGCTGCGGAGGAAGGGCGCGCCGTCGTCTATGGCGTGCGGCCGGAGCATCTCGAGATTCATGCCGATGGCGTGCCTGCCAAGATTTCGGTGGTCGAGCCGACTGGCTCGGAAACCCTGGTCTTCCTGCGTTTCGGGGACGGCGAGATGGTGGCGCTGTTCCGCGAACGCCACGACTTCAAGCCCGGCGATACGCTCAAGCTCAGGCCGCGGCTCGACCACATCCATCTGTTCGATGCCGAGACCGGCAAGCGTCTCTGATCTCAAACTCATTTCACGAGGAATATCATGCTCAAAGGGATCAATCCGCTCCTCAATGCCGACGTGCTCCAGGCATTGCGGGCGATGGGACACGGCGACGACCTGATTATCGCCGACACCAACTTCCCCTCCGATTCGGTGGCGCGCCAGACGGCGCTCGGGCGGCTGCTGCGCATCGACGCGCCGGCGGCGCAAGTCGTGAAGGCGGTGCTGTCGCTCTACCCGCTGGATACGTTCGTCGACGATTCAGCCGCGCGCATGGAGATCGTCGGCAAGCCGGACGAGATCCCGCCCGTTCAGCAGGAAGTGCAAAAGGAGATCGACGCCGCCGAGGGCAAGCCATGGCCGATGCTGCCGGTCGAGCGCTACGCTTTCTACGAGCGCGCCAAGCAGGCTTACTGCGTCATCCAGACCGGCGAGCGCCGGTTCTACGGCTGTTTTGCCTTCCGCAAGGGCGTGGTCCCGCCGGATGCGGAGTAGCGGCATGGTGGCCGGCAAGCCGATCGTCATCCTCGGAGTCTTCGTCGCCGACACGGCCTATCGCGCCGCGCGGCAGCCGCGCATGGGCGAGACGATCCTTGGAACGTCCTTCACCCTCGGTCCCGGCGGCAAGGGTTCGAACCAGGCGGTTGCGGCCGGTAAGCTCGGCGCCGAAGCAACCTTCCTCACGCGCCTCGGCGTCGATGCCTTCGCCGACATGGCCAAGCGCACCTGGAAGGACGCCGGCGTGAAGAATGCCGTGATCGACACGCCCGACAGCTATACGGGCGCTGCCTATATTTTCGTCGAGGAGGGCACCGGCAATAACGCCATCATCGTCAGCCCCGGCGCGGCGATGCTGATCTCGCCCGACGACATCGAGGCCAATGCCGCCCTGATTCGTGGTGCCGGCGTCTTCGTGACGCAACTCGAACAGCCCATCGAGGCGGCGCTGCGGGCGTTGGAGATCGCGCGCGGGGCAGGGGTGACGACCATCCTCAACCCGGCTCCGGCGGCCAGGCTCCCCGACCGCATCTATTCGCTCTGCGACTACCTCACGCCCAACGAGACCGAGACGGAGGAGTTGACCGGCACGAAGGTCGCCTCGGTCGATGACGCCCGCGCAGCCGCCGGCAAGCTGCTCGAAAAGGGCGCCGGCGCCGTCATCGTCACGTTGGGAGAGAAAGGCGCATTGCTGCACACGAGGGATCGGTCCGAACATGTCGCCGCCGTCAGCGCCGGCCCGGTGGTCGAGACCACGGGAGCCGGCGATGCCTTCAATGGCGGCCTGGCCGCCGCGCTGTCGCGTGGGATGGAGCCCCTGCAAGCCGTGCGCTTTGCTTGCGCCGTTGCGGGCATTTCGGTGACGAGGCCAGGCACCGCGCCGTCCATGCCGGACTTGCACGAGGTCGAGGCGCTGCTGGCGAGGGGCTGAGGCGTTTGAATGAAAGGCGCCTGAATGGTGGGCGATGACGGGCTCGAACCGCCGACATCTTCGGTGTAAACGAAGCGCTCTACCAACTGAGCTAATCGCCCGCTCCGGGCCGGACCTTTAAGCGGTCGGGGCCAGCTTCGCAAGGCCAAATGAGCGTGGGACGCCGTCGTTGCGGGCCGTATTTGCGAACAACACGCCGGCTGTCAAAAAACCTTCTCCAGTTTGATGTTATGATGGTTTCGTGCGCTTGACACCCGGTGGCGAACCCCTTATCCAGCGCCCAACGACGAACACGGCTGACACGTGCTCGTCAATGCGCGGGTGTAGCTCAGTTGGTTAGAGTGCCGGCCTGTCACGCCGGAGGTCGCGGGTTCGAGCCCCGTCACTCGCGCCATTAGTTTCAAGGGGTTAGCTACCGCCCCTTGAAAAAGTTTCAACTCTCATTTTCCGGAGAGTTTCAACTTTTCGTATTCATTCCGTTCCTGGCCGAGCAGTTTCCTGCCCCTACGTCGGGCTGCGCAGACGGCTACCAGATTGACCGGCATGTACGTCTTCTGGAGCGCCTTGTTCTGGTCGATTGAATTGGCCATCTTGGCCGAGATCGCCTCGATCGAAGCGCCGCTGGCGCGGCGTTGGCCTCGACCGCACCGGAACGCCCAACGTCCATGAACCGGGCGGGCCGAGGGGGGACGCATCGCGATATTCAAGCGGTTCAACCGCTACGGCACCGGTATAGTCTCGGTTTGTGTGAAGACTGCATGTCCGGCCGTGAACACTACGGTATTGGCTAGCAGCGGAGAAATGCCCCCATCGTGCGGATAGACAAAGAATTTTTGCGGGCGCACGCGGATGCTTTCACAGGATCCTGTTAGGCAGGGCAACAAACTCAGACCATCGTGAGGTCGGTTAGGCTGGTGCCCGATCGCGTCCATTATTGTGGGATAGACGTCGATCAACTGCGATTCTCCGTCAGATACCGCAAAATCAGAGTCCGATTGAGAGGGCTTAATCATGAGGGTTGCCATCGACCTGCTTTCAAATGCTGCGGTGGTGCCTCCAAATGCGGTGATGCCGGAGTGATACGGCGGACTCATCTCTGAGCCACCGAGTCCATTCAAAAAGCCTGCCCACCCGGACCCGTGGTCAGATTGTATGACGATAATGGCGTCGTCATAGCGGTCCAGTCGCTTGAGCTCTTGCAAGAACTCCACAACAAGCTTCATGGCGCAACTGGCCTGAGACCTATAGGCAGCCTGGACCCCGACCGCCGCACGTTCGGGATCGACCATGCAATTTGCATCGAGCACGTAGGGGCCATGAGGAAGGATCGCTTGGAACAATGTGTATCTACCGCGTGCGGCAAACCGCTGTTCATTCGCGATCAGATATTTCATCCCCACAACAGCCTGAAATGGATGGACGCCTTGTTCTACGGTCTTCGGGATGTAGCTTTCCGCTTTGCGCTCAAATACTGCGCTAATCCGCTCGCCGGCCGAGTGTCCCCACCCCAAGGCCTCATTTGTCAAGAAATTTGGAAACAATTTTGCAAACAATAATCCAGAAAATTCGACAATTTGCGGGTGTTTGAGCGAGTATTGGTACTTGGTGATCTGCTCTGGCGTGAAAAATACATCTGCAACATTTGTCTGCAATATCTCCGGAAGCCCCACAACATCAACTGCGTAACCATCCGTCCGAAGATCTTTCAGCAATCCTTGATCGAAGGCTGCTCTCCAGGCGGGAAAGCTTCCGCTCCGAAATATGGTACCGGTCAGATAGCTCGCAACCGACGATAACGTATACGGATAGTTTGAAATATTCCGGCGCATAAACGTAAACCCGCGAAAAATGCTCCGGTCATTCATCTCTTCGATGGCGGCAAGTGCAAAATCTGACTGCATCTCATCGAGATGAAAGTGATATATATTTGGAAGGTCCGAGCGGCCATTTATAGACAAGCCGGATTTAGGAGAGTTTTCGGTTTCAGCCGGTGGCACTGGCAGGCCCGCAGCAACAGTGGCCAATCCGGCAATTAACGCGATCGATAGGATGGCAAAAACCCGAACCAGCGTGCCTAGAGTCGTAACTGCACCCACCGCCAACAGCGCGACCAAGATGGCAACTTCTACCGCAGTGATGGAGATGGGCTCCGGGCTTGCGAATGATGCGCCATCTAAGCGACTCAGCTGAACGGGGGCAAAAACGTCGGCGAGTAATACGAAGGCCCCTAGAAGCAAATACGCCTTTTTTACGAAATCCCGAATTCCGAACAAGGTTAGAGTGGATACAAATATCAAAATAAATGCGCCACCATAAATGAAAATAGTGGGGAGCCAAATATCATACCCCAATTCCTTGGCGTTTTTCGCATAAAGTTCCAATGGAAAAAATACGAAAAGAACTAATATTGGAAACAGTAAGGCGAGAAATGCAGTCGAAATTCTAACAATGCGATTGGCGTTAATACTCATTCGAAAATACCCGATAAAGTACCATCTCTTTTTATTTCATCGCCTATCGAATTGATAAAGTGTACGGCCGGTGGCCGACACTGTTTGTTTCTTCGCAATGCGGGAAACGGACGTGAGTGCGCATTCGAACGAAGAAGGGTTATAATCGGGGAAGATATCCTCTCGAAGAGCAAGCATGTGTCGAATTGTTGGATCATCCTTAGGGACGAACTCGATTATGCCGGTGGGAGCAACGTCAACAATCCATTTGACGGCCTGGTGCAAAGGCACGTTTCTGCCAATGGCAAGATGGTGCTCAAAAGCGAGAGCAAGAACCGCATCAGCTCTGAATCTGGACGAGAAACCCTTTCGTTCCTTCTGAGCCCATCCTTGATCAGGGCTGGGGTTCGCAGCATCCAGCCACAACGGAAGAAAGTTCATTTTAGCTGACGCGGCCCGCGAAAATCCGATGTCGACTGCGGTCTGATCGAAATCGAAGCCAACTACCGCTTTCGCGCCACCCTCCAAGGCGGCGACCGAAAAGTCGCCAGTATTGCAGCCCAGATCGATTGCGGTGGCGACTTGGCCGGATGCCGCGAAATCGTGGATCATTTGCCGCTTTGTCGAGGCCTCTTGACTGGAGTAGGTGTTCATACTCGCGTATGCGCCCCACACAGTCTTGCCGGTGTCGGCCGGCTCTAGGCGTGCGATCCACCGGCGCAATTGGGATAAAATGCCGTGATACCCCGCCCGCGGTAGCTTTCTGCTTCGGCTAACCCTTTTGACAGCGTTGCTGGGATCATTCACGGAGCTCTGTTCAAGGCGACTTTGCAGCGTGACGTGGGTCAACATGTTCCACGAAAATCGCTCAGAAAATGTGAGCAAGCGAGCAAAATCGCGGGTGGAAATGCCCTCCAGCGCACCCCTGAACCATGAATTGTGGGCGACTCCCTTCACAGCTCGGAGAAGCAGCGGATTAAGAAACTGCTCGCAGAATTGTCTGTGACCCGTCCAATACTCCCCGTCCCGATATGGCCTAACAGAGAGGATATCGATGAAGATGGGCTTGGAGCCAACGAACTGCACATTGTAGGCGCTTGCGTCAGAAAGGACAAAATTCTCGGCCAATAGTTGTATTTGCAGGTCAAGATGATGCAGTGCTGCTGCCTTCAACGCACCGAAAGACCATTCGTAGGGATAGCTCAAGAATGGTATCGCTCCGTGTTCCAACACGTAAGCTGGTTTTCCTACGACCTCGGGCCAATCTGCGGGGGCAACCTCACTGGTCCGGACTATTTTATCCAGCTCGGCGTAACGTAGCAGGATGCCCGCATCCCGGGCGGCCTCATAGCTCGCTTTGCCCTGGTCGGTCACTGTGCGGAAAACCCGGCCATCGGAAACAAAGACCGACCCGGAAGGATCTCGGAACGATCCGTCCTCAAAAACTAGTCCTGAACCTTTCATTTCCGGTCTGTACGATTCTTACCGAAAATGCGCGCCAACAGCAGTTTGAGGCGATTGTAATAGATGGTTAACACGGTGGTGCCCGCCGCGACACCTGCAATCAAGCCCTGCAGCAGCATGCTCCCGGTGCCCGGGTCGAGATATGCGTGAGCCGACACCGTCAGACTCAATAAATATAGCATCCCAAGTGAAGCTGTCAGTCTCATCTTGTACAAAGGCCCATACTCCCCATCGGCTCTGCGCGCGGTTGCTGTTTAATGCGCCTTTAATGCGATCCAACGCGTTTGACCAGACATTTGTCACAAATCTTTCACACTTCGAGAAACTTGTGGTGACGGAAATGGCCGCGACAGCGTGTCGCTAGTGAGCCACTCTGTCGCTGTGCGGCGCCAAACATTTCGGATTTTTGCGATCGAACATGTCTCCGCCAAAATGGTCAACGAACGCCTTCGTCGCGGCGGGTCGGCGAAGTGAAGGCGATAGTCCTCATTATTTGCCGCTCTACCATATCGACGGCACGTGCCCGTTCGATGAGTGATGGCGCCGGGGGTTAACACGATTACGTTTGGCATCAGTGGGAGGTCGGCTTCTCGGTTGTTGCCGCTTGGGCGTCGATTGCGTCGCTCCTTGACCTGCAACATCATGGCGTGGGGCTGCTTGAATAACGATGTACTTGGCGCCGTGCCGAGCCAAGGTGGCCGGCGCCCTTTTTTGGGGGCGGGTGGGGTAAACCCGACTTGCAGGACGCCGGCCAGGCGGGTTGGGGTCCGCCAAGAAGTATAATGCCAGAAAACCTTCTGGTTCGATATTCCGCGATAACGGAACATCTGCGCGACATGCGCGAGTTCCAGCCGATCTCAAGGGGCTTGTGGTTCGGCTGTTCATCCCTAGCGTAGATAGCGCATATCGGCTTTCTGGCCGCAGATATTGAAGGTGTAGACGTTGTGCTTCTTGTGCGCCGCGCGCCATCATGCGGACGGCCGGGAGAGGCGGGGAGCCCGTCGACCGTAGGCATAACGGCTCTCGGGAAGACGCCTTTTATGGCAGCTCTGCTATCTACCAGCCCTGCCGACTATACCAGTCGTCGACGTCTCGGCGTACGCGATCCTTCTCGATGCCGTAGCGTTCCTGGATAATGCCCTCAAGCTGATCGCGTTTGCCGGCGATGCGGTCGAGATCATCATCAGTGAGCTTCCCCCACTGCTCCTTGACTTTACCCTTGACCTGCTTCCAGTTTCCTTCGACGCGGTTCCAATCCATTGTGGCTATCTCCTGAATCACACATGGAAGAACGGGTGTATCGCCATGAGGTTCCGGTGGGCCAAATCCCCGTCGATTACCGCCAGCGGGAACGCTGCGGTTGCGCTTGGCATCAGTGATGATGTGCGCCGGCTTTCTTGTTCCCCTCACGCGTTGTTCACGGCGGCGCCAGCCTGAAGTCGCTCCCCTCCGGCAGCAATTGCCCGCCATCGACGACAATCGTGGTGCCGGTGATGTAGCTGGCATCGTCGGAGGCCAGGAACAGGAAGGCATTGGCGACGTCGCGCGGACTGCCCAGCCGGCCGAGCGGAATGGCGTCTTCCATGTTCTTGATGAAGGCAGCACCCCGGTGAAGCTCCATTCCCTCGGTGAGAATGTTGCCGGGTTCGACGCCGTTGACGGTTATGCCGTAGCCGGCGAATTCGAGCGCCGCCGAACGGATCAGCCCGTTTATGCCTGCCTTGGTCGCGGAATAGTGGCCGTGGCCGGGACTGGTGACGTGCGGTCCGGTGATCGAGGAGGTGAACAGCATGCGCCCGCGGCGCTGCGCCTTCATCGGCACCAGTGCGGCGCGGGCGGCATTGAAACTGCCGCGCAGATTGACCGCCATGACGCGATCCCAGTCGTCCGGGCTGGTGTTCTCCAGCAATTGCCAGGGATAAATGCCGGCATTCTGGACGATGATGTCGAGGCGGCCATGGTGCGCGAGCGCCAGCGCGACGGCGGCCTCGACATCGGCCAAAAGCGAGATGTCCGTGCCGATGAAGGCGGCGTCAAGTTCACTGGCGGTCGCTCGCCCCACCTCGATCTCGGTGTCGGCAAGCACAAGCCTGGCGCCTTCTTCGGCGAAACGTTGGGCGATGCCCTTGCCGATGCCGCGCGCGGCGCCGACGATCAGCGCTACTTTGCCCGACAGTCTTCCGGTCTCTGGCCGTACGGTCATGCGAGCCTCTGGCGAATGGTTTGCTTGAAGGCGTCGAGCAGAACCGCCGCCAGCACCAGCAGGCCGTGAATGACCTGGGTGAAGTTGGCGGGCAGGCCCATCAGATTGATCGCCGTGTTGATTGCCGACAAAAGCAGCACGCCGGCATAGACGCCGGGTAAGGTGCCGACGCCGCCCTTCAGGCTGACGCCGCCGATGACGACGGCGGCAAAGGCGTTGAACAGCAGGCCGACGCCGAGATTGGCGGTGGCGCCCGATGTGCGGATGGCGAGCAGCCAGCCGGCAAGGCCGGCTATGGCGCCGGCAAGCACGAAGGCGATGATCAGGTTGCGGTTGACGCGAATGCCGGCGCGGAAGGTCGCCGTCTCGTTGCCGCCGATCATCACCAGATGCCTGCCGAAAGGCGTCTTGGCCATGATCAGCGAGAAGACGACGAAGCAGGCGATCGCGATCCAGGCGGTGAGCGGCAGGCCGATCAGCCGCTGGATGCCGAACCAGCGGATGGCAGGCGCCAGATCCTGCGCCGAGCGGCCGCCCGAAATGACCAGCACCAGGCCGCGCACCCAGATGTAGGAGGCCAGCGTGATGATGAAGGCGCTCATCTTGACCTTGACGACCAGGAATCCGTTGAAGGCGCCGATGACGCCGCCGACGGCAAGCGCCAGCAGCAGCGAGACCGGCACCATCAGCCAGTCCGGATGCAACTGCACGCCGAAGCCGATGCCCGAAGAGCAGAACAGGATGCCGACCACCATGGCGCTGAGCGCAGCCACCGATTCGACCGACAGGTCCATGTGCCCGGCGATGATGACCAGCGCCAGGCCGATCGACATCACGCCTAGCACGCTGGAGGCTTCGATGATGTTGGCGAAAATACCGAGCTGGAAATAGTTGGGAATGAAAAGGGAGAACACCACCAGCACGAAGACCAGCATGAACCAGACGAGATTATCGAGGACGAACTCGAGGATTTGACGGGTGCGGGGGCTCATGGGCTGATCCGGTTTGGGTTCGAATGCCGCGGCGGCTCTATGCCGGGCAATTCTGCCGGGCAGGGCGGCTCCGGGCGGGTGGCCCGGAGCCGTTCTGGGGAAGGTTTATTCGACGGACTTCACGGTGTCCTTCGGCGGCTTCTGGTTGCCCCAGAAGGCCGGGTTGTCGACGTTCTCCTTGGTGATCGCGGCACCCGGGATCTTGATGTTCGGGCCCCAGGCCTCCTTGGTCACCACCGATTTCAGGCCAAGCACGTCATAGTCGCCGGGCTTGATCTCCTGCTTGTTGACGACCTTGTCCATGAACATGGCGACCGCCGCGGCCTGCGCGTAGAGCGGCTGTTCGACTTCGACGTTGAGCCAGCCCTTGCGGATCAGGTCGAGGCCGACCGGCGCGCCGTTCGAACTCATCAGCATGACGTCGCCCGGCTTCTTGCCGGCGGCCTCGAGCGAGGCGACGGCGGCGACCGAAAGATGCGCGGCGTGGCTGAAGATCAAGTCGATGTCGGGGTTGGCAAGCATCTGGTCGGCGACGATGGTGCCGGCGTTGCTGGCCTCCCATTGCATGGCCGGCAGCGAGATGATCTTGACGTCCGGGAACGCCTTCATCTTCTCTTCAAAGCCTTTCTGGATGTCGAGCGTGTAGGGATCGCCGGGGTCGCCGAGCACCTGCAGGATCTTGCCCTTCACAGCGCCGTTCTTGGCCTTCAGCAGCGCTTCGGCCTGTTCGGCGGCGACGTGGCCGATCTCGACAGTGCCGGCTACCGAGGTGAAGTCGGACGGAGTGGAGGTGATCTGGCGATCGAATTCCACGACAGGTATGCCGGCCGCGCGCGCGGCCTCGATCGACGGCTTCAGCGCGTTGAAGTCGACGGCGGCCAGGATGATCGCCTTCGGTTTCAGCGCGATGACGTCGTTCATCTGCGATTGCTGGGCGTCGGTCTTGTTGTCGGCGTTCAGCGTCTTCATCTCGTAGCCGACCTGTTTCAGGAACAGTTCCAGCGCGCTCACCGAGCCGGTCTGGAACTCATCGAGCAAGGTCGGCACCATGTAGTAGACGGTACCCTTGGACTGGGCGAATGCCGGCGTGAGCGTGGCAACTGCCAGTGCCAGGATACCGAGGACAGAAAGAAGTATTCGTTTCATGTCGTTGGCTCCTCTAGTGCCGGACCCCTCTTTTGTCCCTCAGCCCGCCGGTCCGGCACCGGCAAGCGTCTCCCCGGTGATCATGTTGATCACCGCATCGGGACTTGTTTTGTTGCGTGCGACATCGCCGGCCACGACGCCTTGCCGGATCACTACGATCCGGTCTGCGACCTGGAAGGCCTGCTGCATGATGTGGGTGATGATGACGACGCCGATGCCCTGGTTCGCCACCTGGCGGATCATGTCGAGGCCGCGCCGCGTCTGTTCGACGCCAAGCGCTGCGAACGGCTCGTCGAGCAGCACCAGCTTGCCGCCCCAGTGCACGAAGCGGTTGAGCTCGATGGCTTGCCGCTGGCCGCCCGAAAGATGCTCGACATTGGTGCGCAATGACGGAATACGGGTGCCGGCGCTGGCAAGCGCCTTGCCGACCACGGCCTCCATCGCCCGCTCGTCGAGCACTGGAATGCCAAGCACCTTGCGCGTGATCTCACGGCCCATGAAGAAATTGGCCACCACGTCGACATTCGTGCACAGCGACAGGTCCTGATAGACGGTCTCGATGCCCGCCGCCTTGGCCTCGGCGGGGGATTTGGCAAGGAACTCCTTGCCTTCGAACAGCATGCGGCCGGAGGTGGGCTCCAGGCCGCCGGCGATGATCTTGACCAGCGTCGACTTCCCGGCGCCGTTATCGCCCAGCAACGCGACCACCTCGCCCTTGCCGATCGAGAAGCTGATACCCTTCAGCGCCTGGATTGCGCCGTAGTTCTTGGTGACGTTGTCGAGCACCAGCAGGGGTTCGCTCATCAGGCAACCTCCCCGGCTATCAGAATATCGCGGCCGCGTTCGCGCTCGGCGGTGAACATCTGGCCGAAGCGTGGCGACAACACGCCAGAGACGGCCAATGCGGCCGCGCCGCGCAGCACGGCTTGCTGGCCGCCGCCGGCGACGACGATGCGTGGCGTCTTGCGGTCCTTGCGGGCCGAAACCGAATTGTGCAGAGGCGCAGCCGATCTCGCCAGGCGTTCGAGCAGGTCCGGCGCCGCCAGCCCGCCGAGCACGACCGTCTCGGGGTCGAAAAGGTTCTCGATGATGGCAATGGCGTTGCGGAAGATCGGGCCGACCTCGGCGACCCAATCGGCATCGCTGCCCTTCCAGCGCCCTCGCGCTTCGAGCGAGACATAACGTTCGAGGCAACCGCGATTGCCGCACGGGCAAAGCTCGCCATTGGGAACGACGGGAATATGGCCGATCTCGCCGGCATTGCCCCAGGCGCCGCGCAGCACGCTGCCGTCATGCATCATGGCGCTGCCAAGTCCGACGCCGAAATAGAGATAGTAATATTCGGAATGCTGGGCGCCGATGCCGTAGAGGCGCTCGCCCATGGCGGCCGCAGCCATGTCGCCGTCGAAAAAGGCCGGCAATCCTGTCGCCGCCGTCAGCCGCTCGCGCAGCGCCACGTCCTTCCAGCCGGCCATTGTGGTCGGCCCGATGAAGCTCATCGTGTCCACGCCGAACGGGCCGGGAAGCGCCATGCCGATGCCGATGACGCGGCCCGCGGCGCGCGTTCCGGTCAGGTCGCGGACCATGGCGCGGACCTGGTCGAACGCATGATCGGGCGTCGCGTTGGGGGCCCCGCGGTGCAAGCTGTCGATCACGTCACCGCTGAGATTGATCAGCGCCGCGTCGATCCCCAGCGGCGTCAGGTGGATGCCGACGGCATAGCCGCCCTCGGGATTGATGCGCAGCGTCGCCGGTGGCAGGCCACGGCCCTTCGGCTCCTCGCGTACGGACAGGACGTAACCCTGCTCCTCCAGTTCGCGAACGATGGTCGATACGGTTTGAACGGTGAGGCCGACATGCCTGGCGATATCGCCCCTGGCGATGGGACCGTACCGGCGGATCGATTCGAGCACGATGCGTCGGTTGTACGGCCGCCCGAACTCCTGATTGGTCCCTCGCAATGCCATGCCTTGCGTCCCCGGTTGAGGCAAGGTTGGCACCAAATATTTATTCAGTCAAATGGAATTCAAAAATGCACCGCATTTGAGCGACGCGCCCGCTACGGCGGAAAAGCCGGCCGGTGTCCGGCTGATCACCGCGCCCTAGATGGCGGTACATGGATAAGATTTATGTCTTGCTGATCTTCGCCGCGGCCATTGCCATCATCTGCCTGGGCGGCAGATGGAACACATCTGATACCGACCACTATATGGGCTTCGACAATTTGCGGTCGCCTCGAAAGGGAAAAGCCCTGAACGGCGACAAGGATGCGAAAAAGCAATGAGGACGGCGCGGGATGGCGGCGGCCTGGGCCCGTGCGTTAGAGATACTGCGCGACCTTCTTGCCGACCGTGAGGAAACGCAAAGGATCGATCGCTTCGCCATTGTGGCGGACTTCGTAATGCAGATGCGGGCCGGTCGAGCGACCGCTGCTGCCGGTCTTGCCGATGACAGCGCCGGCATCCACTTTTTCGCCCACGGTCACGTCGATTTCGCTGAGATGTCCATAGCGCGTGGCAAACCCATTGCCGTGATCGACTTCGACCATGCGGCCATAGCCGCCATTCCAGCCCGCCTTGATGACCACGCCTGGCGCGGTGACCTTGGCCGCCATGCCGATCGGCGCCCTGAAGTCCATTCCCGAATGCAGGGCGGCCGTGCCGAGGATCGGGTCGGTGCGCACCCCGAACGGGCTGGTGACGGAATGACCGGGTGCGGGATTCGCGAGCGGCAGCCGGCGTGCTTCCTTCTTGAGCTGGTCGAGCGTGTCCAGCGCCTCGTCCAGTTCCTTGACCTTGCTGTCGAAAAACATCGAGCTGTCAAGCGGGATCAGCGGTCCGCCGACATCGCTTTCGTTCTTGCCGAAGTCGCTGTCGACCGGCAGCCCGGCCGCCTCGAGCGCCTGGGTTATGGCGTCGGCATTCTTGTAGGCGTTGTCAGCAAGTATGCTGATGCGCGTGAGCTGGTCATTCTCGATGGATTTCAACGACTTGTTGATCGAAATGAACAGCTTGTCGGCACGATCGGCGGCTGAATCGTTCGGCAGCGGATCGGAGCGGGTCGCCCACAGGGAGAACGGCCTGGTGTCGGCGGCGCCAGGGGCGGCGCCGAGGCTGGCCAGCGCGTAGCTTTGAGCAGGCTGGGCGATGCTGCCGGTCACTTCGGCGTGTTTGTCAGGCTTTGCCGGCACTGCCGGATCTTCGGCCGTCGCTGCGCCGACTTCATTTTCGGCGCGGTCGAGCAGCGGGCCGAGGCGGCCGTGGCGCTGGCTGAGTTGCGTCTGGCGCTCCAAAAGCTCGCTCACCTTGGTTTCCATCAATTGCTGGTCAAGCAACTGCCGGCTGGTGATGCGGTCGACCTGGGCGCGAAGCGCCGAGATGCGGTCTTCGTAAGCCTGCTGCATGCGCGCCTGGCGCGCGGTGGTGGCGCCGATCAGGTCGTCGCGCAGCACGAGATAGGAGGTGGCCAGCAGGTAACCGATGGCGATCGCCGCCAGCGCCGAACCGAGAAATACAACCAGCCAGGGCCGGATCGTGAAGTGCCTGATCTCGCTGCCGCGGGCGATGATGACTGTATGCGGTTCCTTGCGCCTGCCAAAGATCGCGGACTGACCGGTTGCGTTCACGGGACCAAGCTTTCGTTTACGACACCACGACAGCCCGACTACACATTATTAAGGTTAACAAAGCTTTGCCGAAGCAAGACGCCGGCAAGAATTGCCCGCAAAGCGAGCATGGGGTTGCTTCGCATCGCTTTCTGAAAACAAGGGCGCGGAGGCGCCCCCCTCAAATCGCCCGCACAGCTTCCAGCACCTCCTCGGCATGGCCCTTGACGCGCACCTTGCGCCAGATCCTGGCGATGCGCCCGTCGCGGCCGATCAGGAACGTCGCGCGCTCGACACCCATGTATTTGCGGCCATACATCGATTTTTCGACCCAAAGGTGGTAGGCCTCGATCACCTTGCGCTCCTCGTCGGAGGCAAGGTCGATGGTAAGATCGTATTTCGACTTGAACTTGTCGTGCTTCCTGGCGCTGTCGGGCGACAGGCCGATCACGACGGCGCCGGCCTTCTCGAACTCCGGCTTCAGCTGCGAAAAGCTGATCGCTTCGGCGGTGCAGCCGGTGGTGTCGTCCTGTGGGTAGAAGTAGAGGACGACAGGTCTGCCGGCAAAGCCGGCCAGGCTGAGCGAACCACCGCCGTCCCGCGGCAACTCGAATTGCGGCGCGGGATCGCCCACATTGAGGTCAGCCATATCCATGCCCTTGTTTGAGGTTACGCGCGAAGCCACACCGATATAGTGTCGAGCGGGGATTCGTCCACGAGCGAGTTCGTAGAACGGAAAATTGCGTGGATCAGGAGCAACCGCAGCACGAGAAGATCAGGTTCAGGCGGGATGAAATCACCGACCTGGGCGCCTTGCCATCGGCTTGCCGCGTTCCGCCGCTCGGCCAGGCGGCGATCGGCCGCGGCTTTCGTATCCTATCGCGGCTGTTTGCCGGCGCCGTTGCGCTGGTGCTGCTGGCGGCGGTGGCTGTCTATCTCATCGGTGTCTCCGGAATAGGGGCCGACCGGCTGCGCGTCGAGGCGGAGGCCGCCATCGAGAAGCTTGCGGGCGTCGATGTCGATGTTGCGGTCGGGCCCGCCCGCATCACCCTCGACAGTTCGAGCTTCGTCGCGCTCCAGGTGAGCGACGTCAGCCTGAAGGCCAGCGACGGTAAACCCATGGCCGATGCGGGCAGGGTGCGTTTCGGCATCCGCCTGCTGCCGCTGCTTCGAGGCGAGGTGCGGCTGACCAGCGCCAGGATTTCCGATGCGCGCATCGTTACCGCGGCGATGCCGTCGGGCGGCGACTGGACGGCCGAGCTGCGCAATCGGGACGGGCTGATCGATCCCGAAAAACTGTCCGATGCGCTCTTTGCCAACATCAATCACGCTCTCGATGCGGTGCGCGAGGAATCGCTGCACCGTATCGATCTTCACAATGTGGCATTCGTTTTGCCCGACACCGAGGCGGTCAGGTTGATCACAGTCGCCGACGCGGTCGTCCTGCAGTCGGGGACAGGCGGCATGGAGTTCTCCTCGCAGGCAAATGTCGACGGCAAGGCGGTGACCGTCGCCGCATCCGCCAGCCGCGATGCCGAGACCCGGCGCGTGATATCGCTGGATGCCACCGTCGGCATCGCCGAAGACGGCGGCGAGAGCGGCGCCACGGCGTCCGGCGGCAAGTTGGGGGCGCTCAGCGTGACGCTCAAAGGGTCGCAAGGAGCCGGCGACACCGCGTCGCGGCTGACGGCTGCCCTGTCGTCCAGGGGATCGGTGCTTGATCTCGGCACGCGTGGCCTGCTGTCGGCCGATGTCGATCTCGGCGCCACGCTCGTCCGCGGCAGCAACAAGATCCAGGTGGACAGGCTGTTGCTGAAGACCGGCCGCTCGACCTTCGATTTCGCCGGCTCGATCGGGCCCAGGCCCGCGACCGGCGCCGCCGGAGAGGAGCCGGCCTACCGATACGATCTGACCAGTGACGGCTCGACACTGGCGCCTTCGGAATCGCCGGAGCCAGCGCTCACCTTCCTTGCCCGCATCGCCGGCGTCTACCAGACCAAAAGCCATAAATTGGTAGCCGATCAGATCGCAGTCCGGTCGGCCGCTTCCAGCGAGGTCCTTGGAACCGCGGCCGTGCAGTTCGTTGATGGCAAGGCTCCAGGCATCAATCTGGCGCTCAACGTGCATGACATGCCGGTCTCGCACGTCAAGCAGCTTTGGCCATGGTTTTCGGCGCGCAACGCGCGGCTCTGGGTATTGGACAATCTGTTCGGCGGCCGCGTCGTCGATGCCAATCTTCAATTTCAGGTGGTGCCTGATCGCCTCGGCAATGGCGTGCCGCTTTCCGCCGACGAGGTGTTCGGCCGCTTCCAGATCGAAGGATCGCGTTTCGACACGGCTGGCCGCATTCCGCCGATACGCGATGCCGTCGGTGTCGTCGCCTTCCACGGCAATGACGTCGATATCTCCCTGTCCTCTGGCACCGTCTTCATGCCCAGCGGCCGCACCGTGGCGGCCAGCAACGGCACGCTGACCGTCAAGGCGGCCAACCGCCCGCCGGTCGTCGGCGCGCTCGACATCGACGTTGCCGGCGAAGCGTCCGCGGTCGCTGAACTTGCCTCCTACGAGCCGATCAATGCCATGCGCCATGTCGGCTTCCTGCCCGAAGACCTGTCCGGCAGCGTCACCGGCCATGTCAGGGCCGATATTCCGCTGCAATCTGGTGTCGACAGCTCGAAGCTCGATTGGCTGGTATCGCTCGACTACAGCGGGCTTTCATTGGCCAAGCCGTTCGAAGGCCAGACCGTGACGGATGCCGACGGTTCCGTCACGGTCGACCCTGAAAAGGCTGTCATTTCCGCCAAGGCATCCCTGAACGGCATTCCCGCCGAACTCGACCTGATCGAGCCGCTGGAGGATGGCGGACCAGCACGCAGCCGCAAGGTGGCCCTGGTGCTCGACGACAAGATCCGCGCCGCCGCCATGCCGGGGCTGGCCCCGTTGTTGGGCGGAACCGTGAAGGTCGCGATCGACAAAAGCGGCGACGGCAACCAGAACGTCTCGGCCGACCTGACCAATGCCAGGCTCGACATCCCCTGGGCCGGATGGAGCAAGGGGGCAGGGATTCCCGCAAGTGCTACATTCGTCATGACCACGTCCGGCGATACCACGACGCTGTCCGACTTCGACCTCGGCGGCAAGACATTTTCCGTCGACGGCAACATCGTGCTGGTCAACGGGGCCCTGTCGTCGGCAAAGTTCAGCAAAGTCGCGCTGAACCGGGGCGACGACGTGGCGGTATCCGTCAAGCGATCGGGCAGGGGCTATGCAGTCAACATCAGCGGCAACGCCCTGGATGCCCGCTCGCTGATCAAGCAGTTCACCTCCGACGTCGACACCGCGACCAAGACGACGGGCGCCGACGCGATTTCCGTCAGCGCCGACGTCGATCGGCTGACCGGTTTCCACGACGAGCAACTGTCCAACCTCAAGCTCGACTACAGCGCGGCCGGTTCGAAGGTGAACGGGCTGAAGGTCAGCGCCACTGCAAGTTCGGGAGCCGCCATAGCCATCAGCAACACGAGCAGCGCCGGCCGACGCTCGCTCAACGTACAGTCGGCGGACGCCGGTGCGATACTGAGATTCCTCAACATCTACGAGCACATGGAAGGTGGGGCGATTGCCCTGGCCTTGTCGGGAGCGGGCGACGGGCCGATGAAGGGCAAGGTGGACACGACGAACTTCTTCGTCGTCAACGAACCGAAGCTCGCGTCCATCGTCTCGACCACCCCGGCAGGCGATAGCCGCAGCCTCAATCAGGCGGTCAAGGGCAAGCTCGATACCTCGCG
The DNA here is from genome assembly GCF_006442495.1 of Mesorhizobium sp. B2-1-3. Taxonomy (NCBI): domain Bacteria; kingdom Pseudomonadati; phylum Pseudomonadota; class Alphaproteobacteria; order Hyphomicrobiales; family Phyllobacteriaceae; genus Mesorhizobium; species Mesorhizobium sp. B2-1-3. Next base: position 15,412 of record NZ_VFWL01000010.1, on the reverse strand, counting down.
GGTACAGTTCGAACGCGGCTACGCCGAGATAGAGAAGGGCAGCGGCTATCTCAGGCTGGCCAATGGCGTGCTGCGCGGTCCCCGCATCGGCACGACGTTCCAGGGCACGCTCTATGACCAGAACAACAACATGGACATGACCGGCACCTTCATGCCGGTCTACGGCCTCAACCGCATCTTCGGCGAACTGCCCATCGTCGGCGCGCTTTTGGGCAATGGCCGCGACCGCGGCCTGATCGGCGTGACCTACCGGCTCAAGGGCAACGCCAACAAGCCGCTGCTCGACATCAACCCGCTCTCGGTGATCGCGCCGGGGATATTCAGGTCGATCTTCGAGTACCGGTGAAGGGGCCTGAGATCGGCCGCACCAAAATGTGTTTTTTCCTGCCGAGTGAAAGCTTTACGACGTTTTCCGGACTCAAATCCTGAAGCGTGACCGTGCGACGGTCATCGCTGACAGGCTGATCATTGAGCCGCACCGCACCGCCTTGCACATGCCGCCGCGCTTCGCCGTTGGACGCCGCCAGCCCGGCGGTCACCAGCAGCGCCAGGATGCCGACGCCGGCTTCGAGCTTTGCGTTTTCAACCTCGACGCTCGGCAGCGTCTCGGCGAGGGCACCTTCCTCGAAGGTCTTGCGTGCGGTTTCGCTGGCCTGTTCGGCGGCGCCGCGACCATGGAGCAACGCGGTGATCTCCGTGGCGAGGATCTTTTTCGCCTCGTTGATCTCGGACCCACCGAGCTTCTCCAGGCGCGCCACCTCGTCCAACGGCAGCGTCGTGTAGAGCTTCAGGAAACGGCCGACATCGGCGTCCTCGGTGTTGCGCCAATACTGCCAGAATTCGTAAGGCGAGAGCATCTCGGCATCGAGCCAGACCGCGCCCGTGGCGGACTTGCCCATCTTGGCGCCCGACGAGGTGGTGAGCAGCGGCGTCGTCAGCGCATAAAGCTGCGCGTCCTCCATGCGGCGACCGAGATCGATGCCGTTGATGATGTTGCCCCACTGGTCGGAGCCGCCCATCTGCAGACGGCAGCCGAGGCGCTTGTAGAGCTCGACGAAGTCGTAGGCCTGCAGGATCATGTAGTTGAATTCGAGGAAGGACAACGACTGCTCGCGGTCGAGCCGCAGCTTGACGGAATCGAACGCCAGCATGCGGTTGACCGAAAAGTGACGGCCGACGTCGCGCAGGAAATTGACGTAGTTGATCTCCATCAGCCAGTCGGCGTTGTTGACCATGATCGCGTCATTCGGGCCGCTGCCGAATTTGAGATACGGCATGAAATTACGGCGGATGCCGGCGAGATTGTCGTCGATGTCGCGCGGGGTCAGAAGCTTGCGCGCCTCGTCCTTGAAGGAAGGGTCGCCGATCATCGAGGTGCCGCCGCCCATCAAGGCGATCGGCCGATGGCCGGTCTGCTGCAGCCAGTGCAACATCATGATCTGGATCAGCGAGCCGGCGTGCAGGCTCTTGGCGGTCGCGTCGAAGCCGATATAGGCCGTCACCGTCTCCTTGGCGAAGAGATCGTCCAGCCCGGCATCATCCGAAGTCTGGTGGATGAAGCCGCGCTCGCTCATCGTGCGCAGGAAATCGGATTTGAAGGCAGGCATTTTTTCTTTCCCGAAGCGTCCGCCCGTCCGGCGCGGGCGTATGTGAAAGCGCGCGTTTAGCACCCAAGCGCGATCAGCAAAAGTGGATTCCGGTTTTGCGCCCGATCGCACTTCGACCAGGGGCTTGGCAATCACTTGTTGTTGAAACGCCGCAAGCCGCCTCTCGCGCGGATGCTTGCTTCATTGTTTGTGCTGGCGTAATGAGGCGCGCGCCAAAAGGTCCTTGCAGCCCACGACCTCAAGCGGCACCGCACGGCATCCACCCAATGCCATATCCGACGACAGAGCCCCACGCGACATGCCGGACGCATTGATATCCATCGTCATTCCTTGCAGGAACGAGGCGGCAAACCTGCCGCTGCTGATCGATGAGATCGAGGCGGCGATGACCGGGCGCGACTTCGAACTGATCATCGTCAACGACGGCTCGACCGACGAAACCGCAGCCGTTCTCGCCAGGCAGGCAGCACTTCGCCCGTTTCCCGTCAGGGAATTGCGGCACGAGAAATCCGCCGGCCAGAGCCTCTCGGTACGCTCCGGCGCCTGGGCGGCGCGCGGAAACATTGTCGCCACGATCGACGGCGATGGCCAGAACGATCCTCAGTACATTCCCATGCTGGTCGACGCCTTGCGGCGGGCCGGGCCCGGCTACGGTGCCGCGCAAGGGCAACGCCTGAAGCGCCGCGACAGCAAGGTCAAGCAACTGGCATCGCGGTTCGCCAACTGGCTGAGAAACGCCATCCTGCATGACGAGACGCGCGACACAGGCTGCGGCCTGAAGGCGGTCCACACCGAGATCCTGCGCAAGCTGCCGTTCTTCGACGGCACCCATCGTTTCGTTCCGGCGCTGGTCATCCAGGAAGGATACCATGTCGTGCATTGCGACGTCGTCGACCGCTCCCGCCGCCACGGCAAGTCGAACTACGGAATTTTCGACCGCGGCCTGCAGGGCGTGCTCGATCTCTGCGGCGTCTGGTGGCTGCGCCGCAGGCGTCGCCGGATGCCAAAAGTAGAGGAAATCACGCATGGTTAACGTGCTTCAGGAACTGGTGACCTGGATCCACCGGGTCTTCATCGAACAGTTCAACGCGTGGATCCTGCTCGGCTTCGTCGCCCAGTTCTTTTTCACCATGCGCTTCGTCGTGCAGTGGCTCGCATCGGAAAAGGCCAAGCGAAGCGTCGTGCCGATCGCCTTCTGGTTCTTCTCGCTGTTCGGCGGAGGTCTGTTGCTGATTTATGCGATCAAGCGGCAGGACCCGGTGTTCATCGCCGGCCAGGGCATGGGCTTGTTCATCTACATCAGAAATCTCTGGCTGATCGCCAATGAACGCAAGGCGGCGATGACGAAGGTCGATTGAGCGGCTTTGCGCATCAGGGAAGAATGGTCGGAGAGGCTGGAATATGGCGCTGAACAGGAACTACATCCTTCTTTTCCTGTTCAGCCTGGTGATGACGGTGTCGGGACTTGCGTCCATGCCGCCGCTGGACCGTGACGAGCCGCGCTTCGTCCAGGCCACCAAGCAGATGGTCGAGAGCGGCGATTATGTCGACATCCGCTTTCAGGACGCTTCGCGCTACCAGAAGCCGATCGGCATCTATTGGCTGCAATCCGCGGCCGTGGCTCTGAGCGGCAAGGGCGCCGCCGCACCAATATGGGTCTACCGCCTGGTGTCGACGCTGGGCATCGCCCTGGCCGTTCTCGGCATCGCCTGGACGGGCACCAGGCTTTTCGGAGCCAGTGCCGGCATCGCCGCCGGCCTGGTGATGGCGGCGATCTTCGCCACCGCCTTCGAGGGCCGCGACGCCAAGACCGATGCGATGCTGCTGGCCTGCTGCGTGGCGGCGCAGGGCGCGCTGGCGCAGATTTACCTGGCATCGCGCCGCAACGAGCCCGTCGCCGGCCATCTGTGGTGGATATTCTGGCTGGCGCAAGGGGTCGCGATCCTCATCAAGGGGCCGATCGCCCCACTGCTGTCGGCGCTCACCATCGCTGTCTTGTTTGCATTCGAACGCGACGGGCGCTGGCTGTCGAAGCTCAAGGTGGGGCGCGGCCTGCTGCTCGTCGTCCTGATCGTGTTGCCCTGGCTCGCCCTGATCACCTGGAAAAGCGACGGCGCCTTCCTCCAGCAGGCTGTCGGCAAGGATATGCTCGGCAAGGTCGCCCAGGGCGAGGAATCGCACGGCCTGCCGCCCGGCTTCTACATGTTGACCTATTCGCTATTCATGTGGCCGTTCGGCCTGATCGCCGTCGGCGCCGGCCTGCAAGCCCTCAACCGGCTGCGCGACGATGTCAGGCTGCGCTTCTGCCTCGCTTGGTACATCCCCTTCTGGCTGGTATTCGAACTGATTCCGACCAAGCTGCCGCACTACGTGCTGCCGGCCTATCCCGGCATGGCGCTGCTGATCGGGTGGCTTTTGACATTGCAGCCGCAGGAAGCCAATGCGCCGCTCCGGCGCTGGCAGCAATGGTTGTGGTGGTCGACTGCCTTCGGCCTGGTCGTGGTCAGCCTCGGCTTGGCCGCGGTCTGTGTGGGCGCCCCGATCTATCTCACCCATGCTTTCTCGTGGTGGAGCATTCCGGCGGCCGCATCAGCGCTCGGCGCCGGCTACCTGGCCTTCTCGCGACAGCTGCAAGTGCCGCTTGCCCGTATCGGCGCCGTCGCCGCCTGTGCGGGCATCACCTACGGGCTGCTGTTTGGTGTCATCGCCCCGTCCCTGACGCCGATATGGCTGAGCCCGGCGATCAACGAGGCTGTGCGTGCCTACAAGCCCTGCGACGACTCGGTGCTGGCGTCGGCGCGGTATCACGAGCCGAGCCTTGTGTTCCTGGTGGGCACGAAAACGATACTGACCGACATCGATGGCGTGGCAAAGCATCTGCTTGCCGACCCCGCCTGCGCGCTGGGGCTGGCGCCGGTCGAGGATGAGCAGAAACTCAATGGATTGCTGGCGGGGCAAGGCAAGGCGGCGAGCCATCTTACGACGATCGACGGGCTCAACTTTTCATCGGGAGACAAAATGTCGCTCGGCCTCTACCGTATCGCCCAATGAGTTCGACAATGGGATCCGGTTTTCAATGCTGGTGAAACCGCGCCCTTCCGTTTCCATTGCGCCCGCTGCGGTGGTGCGTCGGTCCGTTGGAAATTTCCGCGACACGCTGCGGATCGTCAGAGGGCGCTTCGCCGCTCGTTCCGCCTCGTATCCCAAGGTCCTATGGCCGCTCTGGATCTCAACCTGGATTTTGCTGACGGCAGCGGCATTCGTCGGCCTCGACACCCCGGCGGGACTGCTGCACGGCAGGTGGTCGGCGGGCTTCGGCCGGCTTGCCGAGTTCCTGACGCAGTTCGGCCTAGGCGGCTGGTATCTCATCCCTCCGGCACTCTTGCTCATAGGGGCCAATCTGACGGACTGGCGAAGCCTGTCGCGGCGGTCATTGATACTCGTCTACAATTGGACCTGCCTGGCGTTCCTTGCGTTGAGCGCCATCGGCCTGTCCGGCCTGCTGGTCAATGTCCTGAAATATGCGATCGGCCGCGCGCGCCCGCTCTATTTTCAGGATCTTGGTGTGCTGTCTCTGCGTCCCTTCGCCTTCGATGCGCGCTTTGCCGGTTTTCCGTCCGGTCACGCCACGACGATGGGGGCCGTGTTCGGCATCCTGCTGCTTTTGTTCCCGCGGCGCTGGTACATCGCCTTGCCGATCACGGCCTGCATCGCCTCGACGCGGGTCTTCGTCGGCGCGCATTATCCGAGTGATACCGTCGCCGGCTTTGGTCTTGGCTTTGCCTTCGCGCTGGTTTGCGGACTGGTCTTTGCCCGGCTCGGCTTCATCTTCAGCCCGACACGATCGGGATTGCCGGTGCGCAAGCAGACGTTTCGGCTGATCGGTCGAACAAGCCGAACGGCCGTCTGATTCATCGAGCCTGGGATTTAGTCGCCGTTCAGTCCGCCATAGGACCTTACCAGGTTCACCATGTCGGACGAATTTGCCGTCTCGCTTTCAAGCCCGTGCGCAACGCCTGCGCGATCCGCGACGGGACGGTTCTGGCTGACCTTCCATTTGCCATGGATTTCGCCGATCTCGATCTCCAGCCCGATGATGCCCTTGATCTGCGACTGAATGAACGGGGCAGGCGCATCCGTTACCGCCCATGGCGCCTCACGCGTGCCTTCCTGCGAAGCCGTCAGGTCGGCGATCTGCCGCGCCAGCCAGTCCTGATCATCGATCACCTTCGCGGTGCCGCGCACCTGCACGATGGCATAGTTCCAGGTTGGCACCACCTTGCCGGTCTCGCGCTTGGTCTCGTACCAGGACGGCGTCACATAGGCGTCGGTACCCTGGAAGACGATCAGCACCGTCGAGGCCGGATTGTCGGCGATAAGCCGCCATTGCGGATTGGCTCTAGCCAGATGTGCGCGCAGCCTGCCGTTTGGCCCGACATCGGCGTCGATCAGGAACGGAATGGCGTCGGCGACCGGCCCCTCGGGTCCGCTGGAAACCAGCAGGCCGAGTGGATGTGCCCGGATCAGCCCGTGCAGCACGTCCGGCCGTGTTTCCTGGAAATGAGGAGGCTGGTACATTGCGATTATCCGTCCTTAGCGCAGCCGCTTCGGGCGCGGATCCGACAATTCGCCGGCCAGCCGGCGATCGAGATAATCCGCGCATTCCTCGATCAGCAGTTCGGCATCGTTGGCGAAGAAATGATTGGCGCCGGGCAAGGTCTTCTGCGTGATGGTGATGCCCTTTTGCGTGTGCAGCTTGTCGACCAGGCCTTGCACGTCCTTCGGCGGCGCCACCTTGTCAGCGTCGCCATGGATGATGAGCCCCGAGGAGGGGCAGGGCGCCAGGAAGGAAAAGTCGTAGGTGTTGGGTTGCGGCGCGACCGAGATGAAGCCTTCGATCTCGGGCCGGCGCATCAAAAGCTGCATGCCGATCCACGAGCCGAACGAATAGCCGGCAACCCAGCAACTCTTGGAATCCGGATGCAGCGACTGCACCCAGTCGAGTGCGGCGGCCGCATCCGACAATTCGCCGGTGCCGTGATCGAATTCGCCCTGGCTGCGCCCGATGCCGCGGAAATTGAAGCGCAGCGTGGTGAAGTCGCGCTTCTGGAACATGTAGAAGAGGTCGTAGACGATTTTGTTGTTCATCGTCCCGCCGAATTGCGGGTGCGGATGCAAGACAATGGCAATCGGCGCGCTCTTTTCCTTCGAGGGCTGGTAGCGACCCTCCAGACGGCCGGCCGGACCGGTGAAAATGACCTCAGGCATGAAATACTCCAACTTGGGTAATAAGAATGCGCGGCGCCCGGAGAACCTTCCTCTGGCCTTGACGCAGGGCGAGCGTCTTCATAGAAGCTAGTTTAGAATTGTTCAAAACTGGGTGGCCGGAACGCAATCGTCCGGCTGCCCGCGCCGCAAGCCGCGTAAATAGGACGGCTTGCCTTGGAATTTCAAGGAAATAACGCGATATCTCGGTGGAATGGCTTCTGACGGGACCAACTGGAAGAAAATGGCCGGAATGCGCGCCTATCTCGACTACAATGCCAGTGCGCCGCTGCTTGCAGCGGCACGCGAGGCTATGGTCGCGGCGCTCGATGTGGCCGCCAACCCATCATCGGTCCATGCCGAGGGGCGTGCGGCGCGTCGCCTGATCGAAACTGCAAGGCGTGATGTGGCGGAATTGGTGAAGGCCAAGGCTGGGCATGTCGTGTTCACGTCAGGCGCCACGGAAGCCGCCTCGACGCTGCTGACGCCCGATTGGCGGATGGGGCGCGGGATCATCCGCATGAGCCATCTCTATATCTGCGAAGCCGACCACCCCTGCCTGTTGAACGGCGGGTCCTTCCCGGCCTCGCAGGTGACGCGGATCGGCGTCGACGCCAATGGAATTGTCGACCTCGAAGCAATGGCAAACGCGCTTGCCGCGCACGATAAGGCCGCCGGCCTGCCGCTGGTGGCAATCCATGCCGCCAATAATGAGACTGGTGTCATCCAGCCGGTCGATCGTATCGCCGAAATCGTAAAGTCGGTCGGCGGTGTCCTCGTCGTAGACGCGGTTCAGGCGGCAGGGCGCATTTCAATCGACATTTCGGCGGGTTACGCCGACTATCTGATACTGTCGTCGCACAAGATCGGCGGCCCCAAGGGCGTCGGCGCCATCGTCGCCGCTGCCGATCTGATGATGCCGAAGCCGCTCATCAACGGCGGTGGCCAGGAAAAGGGCCATCGCGGCGGCACCGAGAACCTGCCCGGCATTGCGGGATTTGGCGCGGCGGCGCGGGAGGCTCTCATCGGATTGGAGGCCATCGACGCCCTGCGTCGGTGCCGCGACGAGATCGAGGCCATCGTTAAAATGTTGATACCGGACGTGGAAATCTTCGGAACCGGCGCACCGAGGCTTGCCAACACGACATTCTTCGCTATTCCCGGCGCCAAGGCCGAAACGGTACAGATCGCCTTCGACCTGGCCGGTGTGGCGCTGTCGGCGGGTTCCGCCTGCTCGTCGGGTAAAGTCGGTCCGAGCCATGTGCTGAAGGCCATGGGTCAAGGTGACAGTCCGGGTGCGTTGCGCTTGTCGATCGGCGCGGCGACCGGCGCGCAGGACATCGAGGCGTTCCGCCTGGCGTTGGCAGAAATCGCCGCACGTCGGGTGGGCAAGGAGAAGGCCGCGTAGCGGTTGGACGAATTTGGGCCTTTCGGCCTGGTAGAGCCGTGCGTTTCATGCTGGCCGGGTGAATTTCCGGCCGAGGCGCACTATATGAAACTTACGCCGCCGCGGGTGCTCCTTGGGTGCTTATCCGGCGGTGCCATAGTTTGAAAACTGTCGGGCCTTGACCCCGGCGTGGATGGAGAACGCATATGCCTGCTGTGCAGGACACGATCGATCGGGTCCGAAAGATCGACGTCGACCAATACAAATACGGGTTCCAGACCGAAATCGCTGTCGACAAGGCCCCCAAGGGCCTGAGCGAAGACATCATCCGTTTCATTTCAGCGAAGAAGGACGAACCGTCCTGGATGCTGGAATGGCGTCTGGAAGCCTATCGGCGCTGGCTGACGCTGGAAGAGCCGACCTGGGCGCGCGTCAACTATCCCAAGATCGATTTCCAGGACATCTATTACTACGCGGCGCCGAAGAGCACGCCCGGACCGAGCTCGCTCAGCGACGTCGATCCGGAGATCTTGAAGGTCTACGAGAAACTCGGCATTCCGCTGAAGGAGCAGGAGATCCTGGCCGGCGTGCAGAAGACCGATGCGTCCGAGCTCGAGGAAGCCAGCGACAACGTCTACAAGTCCGGCCGCGTCGCCGTCGACGCCGTGTTCGATTCGGTATCCGTCGTCACCACGTTCAAGAAGGAACTGGCGCAGGCGGGCGTCATCTTCTGCTCGATCTCGGAAGCCATCCGCGAGCATCCGGAACTGGTGAAGAAATATCTCGGCTCGGTCGTGCCGACGTCGGATAATTTTTATGCGACGCTGAATTCGGCCGTCTTCACCGACGGCTCGTTTGTCTTCGTGCCCAAGGGCGTTCGCTGCCCAATGGAACTGTCGACCTATTTCCGCATGAACGAGAAGAACACCGGCCAGTTCGAGCGCACGCTGATCATCGCCGAGGAGGGGGCCTACGTCTCCTATCTCGAAGGCTGCACGGCGCCGCAGCGCGACGAGAACCAGCTCCATGCCGCAGTCGTCGAACTGGTGGCGCTAGACGATGCCGAGATCAAATATTCGACGGTGCAGAACTGGTACCCCGGCGACGCCGAGGGCAAGGGCGGCATCTATAACTTCGTTACCAAGCGCGGCGATTGCCGTGGCCACCGCTCGAAGATCTCGTGGACGCAGGTCGAGACCGGCTCGGCGATCACGTGGAAATACCCGAGCTGCATCCTGCGCGGCGACGATTCCAGCGGCGAGTTCTATTCGATCGCCGTGTCGAACGGCTACCAGCAGGTCGACAGCGGCACCAAGATGATCCATCTCGGCAAGAACACGTCGAGCCGCATCATCTCCAAGGGCATCGCCGCCGGCTTTTCGCAGAACACCTATCGCGGCCAGGTTTCGGCGCACCGCAAGGCGACCAACGCGCGCAACTTCACCAACTGCGACTCGCTGCTGATCGGCGACCAGTGCGGCGCCCACACGGTTCCCTACATGGAAGCCAAGAACGCGACGGCTCAGTTCGAGCATGAGGCGACGACGTCGAAGATTTCCGAGGACCAGAAGTTCTACGTCATGCAGCGCGGCATTCCGGAGGAGGAAGCGATCGCGCTGATCGTGAATGGCTTCGTCAAGGACGTCATCCAGCAGCTGCCGATGGAATTCGCCGTCGAGGCACAGAAGTTGATCGGGATTTCGCTCGAGGGCTCGGTCGGCTGACCGGACAGATATTCAGGAAACAAAAGAATGCTTGAGATCAAGAACCTGCATGCCCGCATCGTCGATGACGGCACCGAAATCATCCGCGGCCTGAACCTCTCGGTGAGAGCCGGCGAGGTCGCGGCCATCATGGGGCCGAATGGCTCGGGCAAGTCGACGCTGTCCTACATTCTCGCCGGCCGCGAGGACTACGAGGTCACCGAGGGCGATATCCTCTACAACGGCCAGTCGATCCTCGAAATGGATCCGGCCGAGCGCGCGACGTCGGGGATTTTCCTGGCCTTCCAGTATCCGATGGAGATACCGGGCGTGGCGACTATGGAGTTCCTGAAGGTTGCCATGAACGAGCAGCGCAAGGCGCGCGGCGAGGAGCCGCTGAAGATCCCCGAATTCCTGAAGCGGGTGAAGGAAGCCGCCGGCTCGCTCAACATGGACATGAACATGCTGAAGCGGCCGCTCAATGTCGGCTTCTCCGGCGGTGAGAAGAAGCGCGCCGAGATCCTGCAGATGAAGCTTTTGGAGCCAAAGCTCTGCGTGCTTGACGAGACCGATTCCGGGCTCGACATCGATGCGCTCAAGATCGTTTCCGATGGCGTCAACGCGTTGCGCTCGCCCGAGCGCGCCATTGTCGTCATCACGCACTATCAGCGGCTGCTCGAACACATCGTGCCCGACACCGTGCACGTGCTCTACAAGGGCCAGGTCATCAAGTCCGGCGACAAATCGCTGGCGCTCGACCTCGAGGCCAATGGCTATGCCGGCGTGATCGGTGAAGCCGCGTGAGATGCCAGAAGGCAAGGTCAAACTGATGAACATGCACACACAACCCCAGCGGACACCGGCCGAAACAGCGTTGATCGACGCTTTCGGCGAACGGTTGTCGCTGCTGCCGGGCGACGGCGCGGTGATGTTGAAGCGCGACGACGCCATCGAGGCGGTGAAGCACGGACTGCCGACCCGGCGTATCGAATCCTGGCACTACACCGACCTGCGCCGGCTGCTGAATGCGGTGCCGGACTTCGACCCGACGGCCGTGGCCAAAGCCATCGCGCCAGTCGTTGAAGGTTCCACCGTGTTGCCGCTTCTCAACGGCGTGTCGAGCGCCAAAACGCCCGCAATCGAAGGCGTCAGCGTCCAGTGCCTGTCGGAGAAACTGACCGACGGCAGCATCGCGCCTGGGCTCGAGCCCTACGGCAGCGACGATGCCATCGGGGCGTTGAACACGGCTTTCGTCGCCGACGGTTATTTCGTCGACATCGCCGATGGCACCCAAGTGGAAAAGCCGATCGAATTGCAAAACCTGCTGGCCGGCGGCCAGGCGCATGTACGCCTGGCCGTGCGCGCCGGCGCCGACGCCAAGGCTGTGATCGTCGAACGCCAGGCCGGCGAGGGCGCGGCCCTTGTCAGCTCGGTCAGCCAGCTCGTGCTCGGCGAAGGCGCCGAGGTGACGTGGCTGATCATCCAGGAGCAGCCGGACACGGCAACGCATCTGGCGCAGTTCAAGGCTCATATCGGCAAGAATGCGAAGCTGACGCTGTTCGTCATGAACGCCGGCGGCAAGCTCGTGCGCCAGGAGGTCGTGGTGAAGACGACGGGCGAGGGCGCCGACTTCCAATTGCGCGGCATCAACCTGCTGGCCGGCGACGCCCACACGGACACCACCATGGTGCTCGATCATGCGGTGCCGCACACCACGTCGACGGAAGTGATCCGCAATGTCGTGACCGGCAAGGCGCGTGGCGTCTTCCAGGGCCGCATCAACGTCCATCAATACGCGCAGAAGACCAACGCCAAAATGGCTTGCAACACGCTGCTTCTGTCGGACGACGGCGAGTTCTCGACCAAGCCGGAACTCGAAATCTTCGCCGACGACGTGGTCTGCGGTCATGGCGCCACCGTCACCGAGATCGACCACAACCATCTGTTTTACCTGATGGCGCGCGGCATCGACGAGAAGAGCGCCCGTGGTCTGCTGGTGAAGGCCTTCATCGCCGAGGTGATCGAGGAACTGGACGACGAGGTGATCGTCGAGGCCCTGGAGACCAGGCTCGACGGCTGGTTTGCGGCGCATGGATGAGTGGATAGGGCTCGCTCCGGCGAACACCCCTGATCCGGCCGCTTCGCGGCCACCTTCTCCCACAAGGGGAGAAGGAAGAGCGCCTGACCTTCTCCCCTTGTGGGAGAAGGTGGATCGGCGCGAAGCGCCGAGACGGATGAGGGGTGTTGGACGGAATGGGGCGGTGCCTCAAGAGAGCTTATGATGGACCAGAAAGTCGAAACCTACGACGTCGAGGCGATCCGCCGCGATTTCCCGATTCTGTCGCGCGAAGTCTACGGCAAACCTCTCGTTTATCTCGACAATGGCGCCTCGGCGCAGAAGCCGCAGGCGGTGCTCGACGCCATCCAGCACGCCTATGCCCAGGAATACGCCAACGTCCATCGCGGCCTGCATTTCCTGTCCAATGCCGCGACCGACGCTTATGAGAAGGCGCGGGAGACGGTTCGCCGCTTCCTCAATGCGCCGAGCACCGACAATATCGTCTTCACCTCGAACACGACATCGGCGATCAACACGGTCGCCTATGGCTATGGCATGCCCAATATCGGCGAGGGCGACGAGATCGTGCTGTCGATCATGGAGCACCACTCCAACATCGTGCCATGGCATTTCATCCGCGAGCGGCAGGGCGCCAAACTGGTCTGGGTGCCGGTCGACGATCTCGGCGTCTTCCACATCGAGGAATTCGAGAAGCGACTGACCGACCGCACAAAGCTGGTCGCTATCACGCAGATGTCGAACGCGCTGGGCACGGTGACGCCGATCAAGGAGATCGTGCGCATCGCGCATTCGCGCGGCATTCCCGTGCTCGTCGACGGCAGCCAGAGCGCTGTCCATATGCCCATCGACGTGCAGGACCTCGACTGCGATTTCTTCGTCTTCACCGGCCACAAGGTCTACGGTCCCTCCGGCATCGGTGTGCTCTATGGCAAGAAGGACATCTTGCAGCGCATGCGTCCGTTCATGGGCGGCGGCGAGATGATCGAGGAGGTGACCGAAGACATCGTCACCTACAACGACCCGCCGCACCGCTTCGAGGCCGGTACGCCGCCGATCGTCCAGGCGATCGGGCTCGGCGCCGCGCTCGATTACATGGAAAAGATCGGCCGCGAGCGCATCGCCGCGCACGAGGCCGATTTGAAGGACTATGCGCACGAGCGGCTGCGCGCCATCAACTCGCTGCGCATCTTCGGCGACGCGCCCGGCAAGGGCGCCATCATCTCGTTCGAGCTGCAAGGCATTCATGCCCATGACGTGTCGATGGTGATCGACCGGCAAGGCGTGGCTGTGCGCGCGGGCACCCATTGCGCCCAGCCCCTGTTGAAACGCTTCGGCGTAACCTCCACATGCAGGGCGTCGTTCGGCATGTATAATACGCGAGCCGAAGTCGATGCTTTGGCTGATGCGTTGGAAAAAGCGCGCAAGTTTTTCGGGTGACGATAATGGAAGATGCCAGCACAGCCACCGATGCTGTTCCCGAAGCGGCCGCCAATGCGGTGGTTTCCGCGTCCGCCATTCCCGCCGACGAACTGGCGCGGCTGACCGACGACATCGTTTCGGCGCTGAAGACGGTCTACGACCCGGAAATCCCGGCCGATATTTACGAGCTTGGCCTCGTCTACAAGATCGACATCGAGGACGACCGCTCAGTCAAGATCGACATGACGCTGACCGCGCCCGGCTGCCCGGTGGCCGGCGAGATGCCGGGCTGGGTTGAGAACGCCGTCGGCGCCGTCGAAGGCGTGTCGGGCGTCGAGGTCAACATGACATTCGACCCGCCCTGGTCGCCCGATCGCATGTCGGAAGAGGCGCAGGTGGCGGTGGGCTGGTACTGACGTCGAGTCCGGCACACTTGCGCCAGTGGTAAAACTTCACCATTTTAGGTGAGGAATCATTCGGCAGGCCTTGAACCTGCATGGAATGGAGAAGGAAAAAGATGGGACGCTTTGCCGTCATCACGATGACCGAAAAGGCCGCCGACCGGGTGCGCGAGATCGTTGCCACGCGTGAGAATGCGCATGGCATTCGCCTCGGCATCAAGAAGGGCGGTTGCGCCGGCATGGAATACACGGTTGACCTGGTGACCGAACCCAATACCAAGGACGACCACATCGAGCGCGACGGCGCCCATGTCTATGTCGCGCCGGAAGCAGCACTTTTCCTGTTCGGCACCGAGATGGATTTCGAGCAGACGACGCTGCGCACCGGCTTCACCTTCCGCAACCCGAACCAGAGCTCGGCCTGCGGCTGCGGCGAATCCGTCGAACTGAAGCCGGCCGACCTCAAGGCGCTGGCAGAAGCACGCGCCTCCGCCTGACCTTCCTTCGTCCCGTTTACGGGGAGAAGGTGTCCCCCAGGGCCGGATGAGGGGCAGCGATAGCCCCGCTGCCGGCGTTCGTCATTCGAAAAGCCGCGCAATTGGCTTCCCGCCTGCTGCGCAGACCACTCCTCACCTCCCTTAGAACGCAGCGAAGACACTCACTCCACCCACGTCCCGGTCCGCTTATGCCAGTCGGCGATCGATTCCTCGGGATAGACGTCGAACACCTTGTCGCTCGGCCCGACATCGGGCTCGACCCAGTTGGCCTTGTATTTCAGCATCAGATGCACCTTGCTCGGCGGTTTCGGCAGGTCGCTGTCGATCGCCGAGGCGAAGGGATGGACGAGTTCCGGCCAGGTCGGGTCGTAGAGCCACAGCGCCGATCCGCATTTGCGGCAGAAATTGCGCTCTCCGGTCGAGATCTCGCAATGCGGATGTTCGTCGTCCTCGATCTCGGCCCAATAGACGCCGAGGCTCCTCTTGCCGCGGATGGTCATCGTCTCGTAGTTGGCGCCGAGATTGATGGCAAAACCGCCGCCGCCCTGCTGCTTGCGGCAGATCGAGCAGTAGCACAGCATGAACGGCACGGGCGTGTGGCTTTCCACCTCGAAACGAACGGCATTGCAGCGGCAGGAGCCTTTGAGCAGGACAGGCATGGCGGGAAACTCCGATCGGCCATCCTTCAACCTGTCAGCATGGTTTTGGTTGCGCCGATGACAAGGCCGAATCGCGGTGACATGATCCGCGCATGGACAATGAACGCATAGAAGAACTCTTCCAGAGCCTGGGCCCGGTCAGCATCCGCAAACTGTTCGGCGGCAAGGGCATCTATGCCGACGGCGTCATCGTCGCCATCGTGTTGCGCGGCGAATTGATGCTGAAAGCGGACGAGCAAAGCGCGCCCGACTTCGAGGCCGCCGGCTGCGCGCAGTGGACCTACACCGGGTCTCGCCACGGCAAGCTGGTGGCGATGCCCTATTGGAGTATTCCCGATAGTGCCTTCGACGACCCCGACGAGATGGCGGTATGGGCGCGGCGGGCCTATGAGGC